>CAYWMF010000010.1:0-13037 GCA_964459175.1 uncultured Oscillospiraceae bacterium | reverse complement strand
GTCTAAAGTATCCTATATGTTTTCACATATAGGATACTACTTTTTGTATGAAATTTATGTCACATTGCGCGGGTGTAATAATTTTTTACATCGGAGGCAAGATAAAGCGAGCCGGTAGCCAAAATAAGCGGATTTTCAAGCTGCGCCGCATACTTTTCGGCGTATTCCAGCGCGGCGGGTATGCTGTCAAAGGCCACGGCATTTCGATTGATTTTCAGTGTATCGCTCAAGGCATCACTGCTGTTCATGGCGCGATAGCTGTCGGGCGTCACGTTGATTACCAGCGAAGCCCTTTTTATCAGCCGTTCGAACATTCCGACGCCCTTTTCCTTTAACACGCCCAGCACAAGAATGATATTCCTGCCGCCGAAAATCGCTTCGGCGTTGTCGTACAGCATTTTTGCGCCGGATATGTTGTGCGCACCGTCAAAATACACCGGCGGATTGTCCGACAGCTTTTCGAGCCTTGCCGGAAATTTTGTATGGCTCAAGCCGTTTTTTATGCTTTCGTCGGAAATTCGAAAGCCGTCGATATGCTTCAATGCCTCCAGCACCGTTATAGCGTTATAAACCTGATGCTTGCCGGGCAGTGAAATATGATAGCTTGCGCCGCTATAGACGAAATTCGAGCCGTCCGCGGCTGTTACTATGTCGGACAGCGCCGATATTTGCGGCTCGAAAAGTTCACTGCCGCGCTGAACTGCGGCGTCGGCAACTGTGCGGCGAGCGGCGGCGTCCTGAATAGGGTAGAGCACAACCGGCACACCGGGCTTCACAATACCGCTTTTTTCATAAGCGATTTTTTCGATAGTGTCGCCGAGAATGGCCATATGGTCGTAGTCGATGAGCGTTATCACCGAAAGCAGAGGGGTTTGCACGTTTGTGGCGTCCCATCTGCCGCCCATTCCGGTTTCCAAAACGACAATGTCGCATTTTTCTTCGAGAAAGTACAGAAATGCAATAGCGGTGTTGATTTCGAATTCCGACAGCTCCTCAAAGCCGCGGCGGGTGTTTTCAAGGTTGTACGGTACGATGTACTCGCACAGCCGCGCCAGCGCGTCGTCGGGAATGTTATGCTGATTTATGGAAATGCGCTCGTTGAAGCGGACGATAAACGGCGAGATATAAAGACCTGTTTTGTAGCCCGCCTCCGAAAGCACGGAGGAGAGCATGGCGCAGGTCGAGCCCTTGCCGTTTGTGCCCGCAACATGGATAAATTTCAGCTTTTTGTGCGGATTTCCGATAAGCTCCAGAAAGCTTTCAAAGCGGCCGAGGCCGTTTTTCGGAAACTTTTTTGCGCCGTGAATATAGTTCAGCGCCTCGGTGTAGTTCATTTTATCCTTTCGATGGCACTCAGTATGTTGGCGAGTGTTTCCTTGTATTTGTCAAGCTTTTCGTTTTCGGCGGCAACGACATTTGCAGGTGCCTTGGAAACAAATGCTTGATTAGCCAGCTTCTTTTCGATGCGGTCGATTTCGCCCTGCGTTTTGTCCTTTTCCTTGTTTAGGCGCTCCAGCTCCTTGGCGAAGTCCAGCATTTCGTTGAGCGGAATATAGAACTTGGCGTTGTCGGTTATAATGCTTACGGAATTTTCATCCTCGTAGCTGTCGGTTATGGTAATGCCCGAGGCCGACGCCAGCTTTTCGAAGAATACTCCGCTGTCGCGGTAAATATCCTTGTTGGCGGTTTCGATGTAAACGTGTGCCTTTTTGGAAGGGGCAACATTCATTTCGGCGCGGCGGTTGCGTATAGCTTTTATGGCATCGATGATGCAGTTTATTTTTTCGGTTTCGGCGTCAAATTTGTATTCGCTGTTGGCAACAGGCCAGGAAGAAATCATAATGCTTTCGCCCTCGTGCGGCAGAGTGAGCCAAATTTCCTCGGTGATAAAGGGCATAATCGGGTGAAGCAGTTTTAAGGTGTTCGTGAAAACGTAAACGATAGTGTTCTGTGCAACGGCGTTGGTTTTTGAGCCTTTGTCGTTAAGACGCGGCTTTACAAGCTCGATGTACCAGTCGCAGAAAACGTCCCAAATGAAATCGTAAAGCTTCGAAACGGCGATGCCGAGCTCGTATTTTTCGATATTTTCGGTAACCTCGCCGACCAGAGTGTTGTAGGCGTCGAGAATCCATTTGTCTTCGTCCTCAAGCTCGTCGATAATCGGAGCGGTGAAGCTTTCGAGGTCAAGGTTCATCAATATGAAGCGTGCGGCGTTCCAAATCTTGTTGGCAAAATTACGCGAGGCTTCAACGCGCTTTTCGGAAAATCTCATATCGTTTCCGGGCGAATTGCCGGTTGCAAGCGTAAAGCGCAAAGCGTCGGCACCGTATTTATCGACAATTTCCAAAGGATCTATGCCGTTGCCCAGGGATTTTGACATTTTGCGACCCTGCTCGTCACGTACCAGACCGTGAATCAGAACGTATTTAAACGGCTTTTCGTCCATAAATTCCAGCGCGGAGAAAATCATTTTGCTGACCCAGAAGGTGATTATATCGTACGCGGTGACAAGTACGTTGGTAGGATAGAAATATTCCAAATCCTCGGTCTTTTCCGGCCATCCGAGCGTTGAAAAAGGCCACAACGCCGAGGAAAACCAGGTGTCGAGGACGTCTTCCTCTTGCTTGAATTGTTTACAGCCGCATTTCGGGCAAACGTCCGGTGTGCTTTCGGCGGCGATAATTTCGCCGCAATCCTGGCAGTAGTAAACCGGTATACGGTGACCCCACCAAAGCTGACGCGAAATGCACCAGTCCTGAATGTTTTCCATCCAGTTGAGATAAATTTTTGAAAATCTTTCGGGGATATATTCAAGCTCGCCGCTTTTAACAATGTCAATGGCGGGCTTGGCCAACGGCTTCATGGATACAAACCACTGCTCTGAGGCGGTGGGCTCGACAACGGTCTTACAACGGTAGCAATGTCCGACGTTGTGAACGTGCGGCTCGACCTTAATAAGATAGCCCTGCTTTTCGAGATCCTCAACTATTTTCTTGCGTGCCTCGTAGCGATCCAGCCCCTCGTAAACGCCGCCGTTTTTGTTGATTTTGGCTTCTTCGTCGATAACCTTTATCTGCTCCAAATTGTGGCGCTTGCCGACTTCAAAGTCGTTGGGGTCGTGGCAGGGTGTCATTTTAACACAGCCGGTACCGAATTCTTTATCGACGTATTCGTCGGCAACAATCGGAATTCTTCGACCTACAAGCGGCAAAATCGCATATTTGCCGACAAGGTGCTTGTAGCGCTCGTCGTCCGGGTGAACGGCAATACCGGTGTCACCCAGCATTGTTTCGGGGCGTGTTGTGGCAACAATCATACATTCGTCGCTGCCCTCAATGGGATATTTGATATGCCAGAAATTGCCCTCAAGCTCCTTGTATTCAACCTCGGCGTCGGACAGCGCGGTGGCACACTTGGGGCACCAGTTGATAATGCGGTAGCCCTTATAAATAAGCCCCTTGTTGAACAGGGTTATAAAGGTCTTTTTAACTGCCTTTGAGCAGGTTTCGTCCATGGTAAAGCGCTCGCGCGTCCAGTCACAGCTGGAGCCGAGCTTTTTAAGCTGATTTATAATACGGTTGCCGTATTTGCCTTTCCATTCCCAAACACGCTTGAGAAATTCTTCTCTGCCCAAATCGTGGCGTGTCAGGCCGTTGTGGTTAACTCTGAGATCTTCCTCAACCTTGATCTGAGTTGCTATTCCGGCGTGATCCGTGCCGGGAATCCACAGCGCGTTGTAGCCCTGCATACGCTTTGTACGTATTATAATATCCTGCAAAGTGTTGTTCAGCGCGTGCCCCATGTGGAGCTGACCGGTGACGTTCGGCGGCGGAATAACGATGGAAAACGGCTTTTTTGTGCGGTCGTCGGACGGTGTGAAATAGCCTTTTTCGGTCCATTCCGCATATAATCTGTCTTCAAAATCCTTTGGATTATATACTTTATTTAATTCTTTTGCCATGATGAAAGTTTTTCCTTTCTGTTTATTTAAGTTTGTTCATAACCAGCCCGGTGATGAGCTTGGGATAGAAATAGGTCGATTTTTGCGGCATTTTTTCACCTGCCAGCGCAACGTCCTTGATTTGATGAATTTTTGTCGAATTGAGTATGAAGCTGCATTGGAACGAGCCGTCTTTTACCTTATCTACCGCTTCGGCAAAATCGCGCGTGTAGGTCAGGTTTTTCTGGTTTGCCATGTTTTCTTTGTCAACGCCGAACACCTCTTCGAGAATCAGGGTGTGAAGCGCGGTGACGTCAAGCGAGCAATATGCCTCGGATTTTTCGGCCAGCTTTTGCTTTACAACACCCTCGTCCTTTATGCGGCAGAGATAGTAATAATCCTTACCGGTGTAGTAGGCGTAGCTTCTTCTGTCGTCACAGGCACGAAGCGTGTCCGACATCTTTTCGATTCCGTCGATTTTTTCAACGTCGAAATACTTTTTGATGCCCTCGACTGCGCGCTGTTCGTCGTAATTTTCAAGGTCGCGAAGCAGGCGGTGCGTCGGAAATATAACCAGACCGGGGTTATCGATATCTATAAGGAACATCATAACATAGTTTCCGCCGTCGGCGTCTGTTACGATGGTGCCCTCCTCAAGCATCTTTTTCTTGAAATTCAACGCCGTTTCATAGCGGTGATGGCCGTCGGCAATGTAGAGCTGCTTATCCTTGAAGCGCGAGGTGATATATTCGTTGTCGGCGTCGTTTTGGCTTATCCACAGTCTTTGAGTTATGCCGTCGTCGGATTTGAATTCAATATCGGGCGTTCTTTGGCCTATTTCGTTTACCTTTTTGCTGATTTCGTTTGTATCGTCGATATACATCGAATAAATCTGCGAAAAATTGCAATAGGTTGCGCTCATCAAATTGAAGCGGTCGTTCTTGGCCTTGGAAAGCGTTTCCTCGTGCGGAAGCACGATTCCCTTGGAGAATTCTTCCAGCTTTACAAGGCATATCATGCCGCGAATGGTATATTTTTTGCCGTATGCCTCAAATTCCTCTTCGTAAATATACAAGCCGTCCTTTGCGTCCTGCGCCAGAATTCCGTCGTCCAGCCAGGCTTTGAGGGTGCTTCCGGCTTGAGCGTACGGATCGTCGCCCTTCGGAAGCTCAAGGCGTATTATGTTGTAGGGGCTGTTATTTAAATATTCCACTCGCTGGGAATCGCTGATAATATCATAAGGTGGGCAAACATTTTTGGCAATGCTGCCTGCTTTTTCGGTAAATCTCAAAGCTTTGAAGGTTTTAATCTCTGCCATGTCGGTTTCCTTTCATATATAAATATATCGTTACCTTACATTTTACCATAAATCTTCACAAAATGCAATACCTAAATCACAATTTACGCAACTCTGTAAATTAAATCGGTAAATTTAATTAAAAACAGCGTGCCGATATGCTTGACAAAGTGAGGATTTGTTGTTATAATATTCGCGTAAAGTCTTGTTTCACAAGCCTTTAGGGCTACGCCCTTTGCCGCGCATACGCGCGCCCGCGATAATGTATCACTCGCAAAAATGCCCTTGCAAGCAAGCATTTTTGCTTCGAGGTATAATATTCGCGTAAAGTCTTGTTTCACAAGCCTTTGGGCTACGCCCTTTGCCGCGCATACGCGCGCCCGCGATAATGTATCACTCGCAAAAATGCCCTTGCAAGCAAGCATTTTTGCTTCGAGGTATAATATTCGCGTAAAGCCTCGCAAAGCAAGTCTCACAAATTCGCAATTAAGGAAGATTTTTCTGCGAAAAATCGCCGTTACGAAGCCTTCCCATTGTATGGGCAGCATTTTTCAAATGCTTGGTGTCACACGCCGTGCCGAAAAAAAGACGCGGCAAGCGCCGCGTCGAATTAAAGTGTGTCGATAAATTCCTTGATTTTGGTGAGGGCCTTTTGAATATGGTCGAGGCTGTAGGCGTATGATATACGTGCAAATCCCTCGCCGCATTCGCCGAAAGCGTTGCCCGGAACAATGCCTACCTTGTGCTCGTACAACAGGCGCTCGCAGAATTCCTCACTGGAAAGACCGAATTTTGAAATATTCGGGAATGCGTAGAACGCACCCTCCGGCTCAAAGCATTCAATTCCGATGCTTTTGAGGCCTTTAAGCAATATTTTGCGGCGGCCGTTGTATTCGCCGGTCATGTATTCTATGTCGTCGTCGCCGTTTTTCAGCGCCTCGATTGCCGCAAATTGGCTTGTGGTCGGCGCGCACATTATAGCATATTGGTGGATTTTGAACATTTGGGAAACAAGCTCTTCGGGAGCCGCAAGATAGCCCATGCGCCAGCCCGTCATGGCGTAGGCCTTGGAAAATCCGCTGACCAGTATGGTGTGCTCTTTCATGCCGGGCAGAGAAGCAAAGGAAATGTGCCGCTTGCCGTATGTAAGTTCGGCGTATATTTCGTCCGAAAGCACCATTATGTCGGTGTCGCGAATAATATCGGCGATTTTTTCAAGCTCGCTTTTTTCCAAAATCGCGCCGGTCGGATTGTTTGGGAACGGAAGCACCAAAAGCTTGGTTTTATCGGTGATGGCGGCCTTAAGATCCTCGGCCTTGAGCTTGAACTTATCCTCTTCCTTTGTTCTTATGGTTACGGGAACGGCGCCCGCAATGGCGGCTATAGGCTTGTAGCAAACGAACGACGGCTCCACGACGATTACCTCGTCGCCGGGATTGACTACCGCGCGTATTGCAAGGTCAATGGCTTCACTGCCGCCGACGGTTACGATTATTTCGCTTTGGCCGTCGTATTCCAAATCAAAGCGGCGATTTAGATATTTTGCGATTTCATTTCGCAGCTCTATCATGCCTTTATTTGAGGTGTAATAGGTTTTTCCGTTTTCCAGCGCGGTTATGCCGGCTTCGCGTATGTGCCAGGGGGTTATAAAGTCCGGCTGGCCGACGGTAAGCGATATTACATCGTCCATGCTTTCCAAAATATCAAAAAACTTTCGTATTCCGGACGGCTTGGTTTGACGTACGCGCTCGGAAATTATGTTATCGTAGTTAATCAATTAAGGTTTCTCCTCTCATCTTTCTCGATGATGTCGTACACCTCGCCCTTATCCTTGTATTTCTTGAGGACAAAGTGTGTGGCGGTTGACTGCACCTGATCAAGCGGCGCCAGCTTTTCCGCAACGAACAGCGCTACCTCGCGCATGGTTCTACCTTCGATGAGCACGGACAAATCGTAGCTTCCGCTCATGAGGAACAGGCTGCGCACTTCGGGATAATTGCAAATCTTTTTGGCAATTCCGTCGAAGCCGTGGTCTCTTTGCGGTATAATTTTCAGCTCGATCATGGCTGTTACGTATTCACGGTCGGTTTTATCCCAGTCGATGAGCGCCTTGTAGCCGACGATAACCTTTTCCTTTTCGTACTGTTCAATGGCCTTTTTTATGTCGCCCTCGTCCTTGTCAAGCATAAGAGCGAGCTGCTCGTAGCTCAGGCGACTGTCATTTTCAAGATATTGCAATAATAAATTTTTCATTTAAATGCTCCTAACGCTAATAAAATTTTAATATATAAGGGGAAAATTATGACTAAAATTACCTGTGTTATTCCAACAGAAGCGCATCATCGAGCCGAGCTCGAAAAGGCCGCGGCGCAAAAAGCCGAAATTAATTATATTGACAAAAGCGCGCTTACAGCCGACGCGCTTGCGGACAGCGAGGTTATACTCGGAAATGTGCCGACAAGCCTGCTTTCGCAATGTAAAAAGCTGAAATGGCTTCAGCTGGGAAGCGCCGGATCTGACGAATATGTTGCCGAGGGCGTACTGCCGAAAAGTTGCCTTTTGACAAATTCCAGCGGCGCGTACGGATTGGCAATATCAGAGCACATGATCGGCACATTGCTCGAAATATACAAGAAGCTGAACCTTTACCGGGATAATCAAACTAATTGCTTATGGCGCGATGAGGGCAGAGTCGAAACTATAGAGGGCAAAACCGTTTTGATAGTCGGACTGGGTGATATCGGCGGCACCTTTGCCATGAAGATGCAGGCGCTGGGCGCCTACACTATCGGCGTGCGCCGCACAAAGCAGGGTCGCCCGCCTTATATCGACGAGCTTTATACGCCCGAGGAACTGGACAAGCTTTTGCCGCGCGCGGATATTGTGGCGCTTTCACTGCCGCACACCGCACAGACCGAAAGGCTGTTTTCACGCGAGAGAATTGCCATGATGAAGGATAATGCGGTGCTTATCAATGTCGGCAGAGGCAGTGCCGTCGATACCGAGGCACTGTGCGACGCGCTGGAAAGCGGCAAGCTGTTGGGTGCGTCGGTCGATGTAATAGATCCCGAGCCGCTACCGCCGGAGCATCGCATCTGGAAAATCAAAAATGCCGTGATTACACCGCATATTTCCGGATATTTTCATCTCAAGGAAACTCATGACCGCATTATCACCATCGCCGCCAAAAATATTTTAAGATATTTCAGCGGCGAACGGTTGATAAACATGGTGGATTTCAGCACCGGCTATCGCGAGGTTAACGAAAATTAAAGAATAATATGAACCGGCAAACCGTTCTCGTATTTGGGAGCGGTTTCGCCTTTTATAAGGGGAAGAATATATTCAAGGCATTCGTCGGTGACAAAATTGCCGCGCTCGTTGATAAAGTTAAGCGGAACACTGCGAACGGCGTTGGCAATGGTAGAAATGTCGATAAGCTCGAATTCGCATTTGTATTCCTTGCCGGGCAAACGCTTGTAGGAGGCCATCATTCCGGTTTTGCCGGCGACGGCGTTGTCAACGGCATACTGCGCGATTTGTACGCTTTCCTCAATGTCGGTCAGCGAGCCGAGGTGAGCCGCACAGCGCTGAAGTATATTAAGCTCGACCGAGCGAACCTTACAGCCGATTTTTTCCTTTACTATCATTTCAAGCGCTTTGCCGGTGCCTGAAAGATATTTGTGTCCGAAAGCGTCCACACTGCCGCTTTGAGCGGATTCGCCGGCGTATTTGCCGTCCTTGTCGCGGATACCCTCCGAAACGGCGACGATAACGGCGGATTTTTCGCTCAGCTTTTGCTTTACGTCCTCCAAAAATTCGTCGATATTAAAGGCTCTTTCGGGCAGATATATAAGGTCGGGCGACACGCCGGAAACTATCTTGGGCAGACCTGCCGCGGCAGTGAGCCAACCGGCGTCACGACCCATAATTTCGACTATTGTAACCGCTTTTACGGTGTAAACCGAGCAGTCGCGGATAATTTCCTGCATTGATGTGGCGATATACTTTGCCGCGGAGCCGTAGCCGGGGGTGTGGTCGGTGGCGACAAGGTCGTTGTCGATGGTTTTCGGTATGCCGATGACCTTCATCTTCCAATCGGAAATTTTGGAATACTCCGAAACCTTGTACACGGTGTCCATGGAATCGTTGCCGCCGATATAGAAGAAATAGCCGATATTGTGCTTTTTGAAAATATCGAACAGTTTTTCATAGGTTTTTCTGCATTCCGGATCGCTGTCCAGCTTTTTTATATCCGGCAGCTTCAGGCGGCAGGAGCCCAGCGCGGCGGCGGGGGTTGTTTTGAGGATTTCGAGCTTTTCATCGGTGTCAACCTTTTCGCCGAGATTGCAGAAGCGCTCGGCAAGGATGCCCTCAATGCCGTTATATGCGCCGTAAAGCGTTTCGATTTCGTTGTGCTGACGGAAGCCGCGGATTACGCCCGCAAGCGTCGCATTGATGGCGGCAGTCGGACCGCCGGATTGACCTACAATAGCATTAAGCATGATTATTCTCCTTATTCTTGTTTGATATTGTTTATATTAAATGGTGTTTCCTGGTATACAAAATAATTAAGCCAGTTGGAATACAGCAGGTGAGCGTGCGAGCGCCATTTGTTTTTCGGTCGGCAAGTTGGGTCGTCGTCGGGAAAATAGTTGTACGGCACCTGTATATCCAGCCCCTTTTGCTTGTCGCGGAAGTATTCTTTTGCAAGCGTGTCATGGTCGTATTCGGCATGACCGGTTATAAAGAAATAGCGGTTGTTTTTGGAGGCGACCATATACACGCCGGCAAGCTCGCTTTCGGATATTATTTCAAGCTTGTCGCATTTTACAATATCCTCGCGCCGAATCTCACTGTGACGTGAATGCGGCGCGTAAAAGCATTCGTCGAAGCCGCGGACAATCGGGTGAGACGGATTATGAATAGTATGCTCAAAAATACCGAAAACCTTTTTGTCGGTGGGATATTTAGGTATACCGTATTTATGATACAGTGCCGCCTGCGCCGCCCAGCAGATAAACATAGAGGAATGGACGTTTTTGCGCGACCAGTCCAGTATTTCGCACAGCTCCTTCCAATATACAACCTGTTCGAATTCGAGATTTTCCACCGGCGCACCGGTTACAATCAAGCCGTCGAATTTTTGATCCCTGACATCCGAAAAGTTTTTGTAAAACGCTTCGAGGTGCTCTGCCGAGGTGTTCTTTGAGGTATAGCTTTCGGTTTGAAGAAAGGTTATATCAATTTGCAACGGCGTATTTGATAACAAGCGAAGAAGCTGAGTTTCGGTAACGATTTTTGTCGGCATAAGGTTCAAAATCGCTATGCGCAGAGGGCGTATATCCTGATGCTCCGCGCGGATTTCGTTCATAACAAAGATATTTTCACTTTCCAGCGTTTCGCGTGCCGGAAGAAGATTTGGAATTTTTATCGGCATATAATCACTCCGGATTTACATATTTTATAAAATTATTTTTTGCTTTTGAGATAGCTTACCATACTATTTATTTCGTTTGACGTAAAGTTATACTTGCTGTTGCAAAAATGGCAAACGGTTTCAATGCCGTTTGGATCCTGCGCCAGCTCCTCGAGATCCTTGATACCAAGACTTAACAGCGCGCCCTCGTATTTTTCGTGCGAGCAGTTGCAGCGGTATTCAATCGGAATAACGTCAAATACATCGAATTCAATGCCTTCTAAAACCCTTGCGCCGATTTCTTCGCCGCTGAGGCCCTCAGCAATAAGCGCCGAGACGGATTTGAGCGCCTTTATATTGTTTTCAAGCGCGGTGATGGTGGCGTCGTCCGCCCCCGGCATAAGCTGTAAAAGAAAACCGCCGGCGGCAAAGCAAACATGCTCCTCCGAAACACGTACACCCAGCGCACACACCGAGGGTGTTTGCTCGCTGGAGGCATAATATTCGGTAATATCCTCGGCAATTTCGCCGCTGACTATAGGCGAAAGTCCGACATACGGCTCATTCAGACCGAGATCCTTGATGATATAAAGATTGCCCTTGCCGACCGCACCGCCGACGTCGATTTTGCCGAATTTGTTCGGGGGCAGCTCAACCTTCGGATTTTGCACATATCCGCGCACATTGCCGGAATAGTCCGATACACATACGACCGTGCCGCCGGGACCGTCGCCCTTGAGCTGAAGCGTGAGCGAATGCTCCTTGTCCTTGAGCAGAGAGCCCATTATCGAGGTGGCGGTCAGCGCTCTGCCGAGTACGGCGGTCATTGTGTGTGACAGAGAGTGAATTTCGGCGGCTTTTTTAACTATTTGCGTGGTGTTTGCAACGGCCAGCATGGCGCTGCCGTCGCGGGTCATTATTCTTGTTATTGTGGAATTGTCGCTGATTACATTTTTTGACATATTATATAAAATCTTTCTGCATTTTCTTGATTTTTTTCGTCGGCCGGCGTGAACGAAAAATCTGTATAAACGCCTTTTAATTCAAGACCGGACTTTTTTAAGTAAGACAGCATTTGCCGCAGGGTATAGCATCTTTCGCGCTGAGTTTCGCCATAGCGCTTGTAAACACCGTTTTGCTCGACAAAAAAGTCGAGATAAAAATCGCATATCCGCGAAGTGGGGTTGTAATAATTCTGCCAGGTGCAGAAAACCTTATCGCTTTCGAATACATAAGCGTTGTCGGCGTAAACATGCTTGAATTTGTATTCGGAGTTGATGTCGAACACAAAATATCCGCCGGGGTTTAAATAGTTGTTCACCGCCGAAAAGCAGGAAACAACCTTTGACGGCGAGGTGAGATAGTTTATGCTGTCAAGACAACATACCACAAGATCGACCGTGCCGTACAGCTCGAATTCCGACATATCCTGGTTCAGAAAAAGTATATCCAGCTTTTCTTTATCTGCTTTTTGCTTTGCCAGCGAGAGCATTTCGGCCGAAAGGTCCACTGCTATGGTTTCGAATCCCTTTTGCGCAAGCCTCAGCGCCATTTGCCCGGTGCCGCAAGCAAGATCCAATACGGATGCGGGCTTAAAGCCGTCGCGCTCAAGAGCGCCGAGTATGAATTCAAGCCATTCGTCATAGTCGACGCTGTCATTCAGCAGATCGTAAAAGGCGGCAAGGTTGGAATACTGCGCCGACATCAGCGATTGCCTCGTTTTTCCTGCTCCTCAATGAGGTCAAGACGGTCAAGAATTCTCAGATAACCGTCGGAGCCGTACTTCAAACAGCGGTTCACGCGGCTGATTGTGGCGGTGCTGAGCCCGGTTTTTTCGGCAATCTCGTTGTATATCACATTTTGGCGCAAAAGACGTGCTACCTCGAGGCGCTTGGACATTTCGGACAGCTCCGACGCAGTGCAGAGATCCTCGAAAAAGTTGTAGCATTCCTCCATATTTTCAAGTGAAAGTATGGCTTTGAAAAGATAATTCAGATTTGCGCTTCTGAGTTTGTCGTTCATATTGTTTCTCCTATTCAAACAGCATATTTATAAAATCGGCATTTTCCATTCCGCCGACATAATTATCCATTTCGACTTTGTCAAGCAGCTGAGAAATGTAAATTCTATCGTGCTTGGCACCCGTAAGAAGCTTTTCGATTTCGCGTATATCGCGCGTTCCGAAAAAGTCGCCGCAGATTTTTACCTCGGTGATGACAGAATTTGTTACGGTGTAGTAAATATCCACCAGGCCGAACGGAAAATACTTTTTCGCGCGGCAGGCAAAATTGCCCCTTGAGGTAAACGTCCATTCGGGCGAGGCATATTTTTCGCGCAATTTCAGAATTTCGCGTTGCTCGTCGTCGGTTATTTCGTGCGGC
>CAYWMF010000009.1:0-14028 GCA_964459175.1 uncultured Oscillospiraceae bacterium | reverse complement strand
ATGCTATAATAATATTATATATTTTAGGAAGGTGATAAAATGGTTAATATTGCATTAATCGGCTTCGGAGTTGTGGGTTCCGGAGTATATGAAATGGTGGAAAATAACCGGGACGTGCTGGAAGAATCCTGCGGCAAACAGGTAAATGTCAAGTATGTGCTCGATATAAGAGATTTTTCCGCTCATCCCGCCGCGGAAAAGTTTATAAAGGATATAAATATTATTCTTAATGACCCCGAGGTATCTATTGTGGTGGAGGCTATGGGCGGTTCGCACCCGGCCTACGAATATACCATGCAGTGCCTTGCCGCGAAAAAGAGCGTTGTTACTTCCAATAAAGAGGTTGTGGCAACATTTGGTAAAAGTATGCTCAAATGTGCCAACGAAAACGGCGTGCGCTATTTATACGAGGCAAGCGTCGGCGGCGGTATACCGCTTATTCGCCCGTTGCATCGTTGCCTCAGCGGCAATGAGATAACCAAGGTTTACGGTATCCTCAACGGAACCACAAACTATATTCTAACTCAGATGTTTAAAAATCAAAAATCCTACGCCGATGCGCTCAAGGAAGCACAGGAAAAGGGCTACGCCGAGCGTGACCCCCGCGCGGATGTCGAGGGTATTGATACATGCCGCAAAATCTGCATTATTTCGGATATCGTTTTCGGCGCTTTCGTCGATCCGAATAAGGTTCATACCGAGGGTATACCGGCAGTAACCGCCGAGGATGTCAATTACGCCGAAAGCCGCGGCTGTTCGATAAAGCTTTTGGGCTATACTCAAAAGAAGAACGACGGCATAGCGATTATCGTAGCGCCGTTTATGGTAAAAAAGGACTTCATCCTTTCAAATGTCGATGATGTGTATAACGCCGTCACCGTTCATGGAAACTGCGTTGAGGATGTTACCTTCTGCGGACGCGGCGCGGGTAAATTCCCCACGGCGTCGGCTATGGTGGGCGATGTGCTGGAGGCTGTCAACCATCCCGGCGATAAAAATCGCGAATTCGGCTGTAAGGATATCGCGTTGTGCGACTATAAATCCGTACCGTTTGCCTTTTATATCAAGGCATCGGGTGATGCCGAGGCCGCGTTCGAGGGCGCGACTGTGCTTTCTCGCTCCGCAGAGCATACAGTGCTTATTACCGCACCCATGACGGAATGCGAGATGGACGAAAAAGTAAGCAAATATAATTTGAAGCTCAAAAGAATGATAAGATGCTTGTAGTACAAAAATACAGTGGCAAGGTTCTTGACGGTACGGACGAAGCTATCAGGAATATAGCGAAAAACATCGCCGCCAAGCATGATGAGGGTTGTAATCTTGTGGTGGTAATTTCATCGCGCCGCGACGAAAAGCACACCGTAATAGACCGCGCTCTCAGGATAAATCCCGCCGTCAAAAAGCGCGAGCTTGATATGATGCTGTGCTGCTGTGAACAAATAACCGCTTCGCTGGTGGCAAGCGCGCTGGATGCAATGGGCTATCCCGCCGTGTCCATCGCGGGCTGGCAATACGGCGTTTTGACCGATTCCTCGCATACCAACGCAAAGGTTAAAACCGTTACCGCACAGCGCATAAATGAGGAGCTGGATCGCAAAAATATTGTTATTATAGCGGGCTATCAGGGCTTGAACAAGGATAACGACATTACAACTCTCGGCAGAGGCGGCTCAGATACGCTGGCAGTTGCCATTGCCGCAGCGATAAAGGCGGATTATTGCCAAATGTTCACCGTGCGGGACGGTATTTACACCGCCGACCCGGATATTGTGCCGAATGCACGGCGGGTGAGCGATATATCCTTTGACGAGATGTACGAATTGATGACCAACGAGGAAAATCCGATACATATACGCGCGCTGGAGCTGGCACATAAGTATTTTGTTAATCTTGAACTGCGCTCCGCGTTTGAGAGCGACGGAGGAACGAGGGTACGAGAAATGAGTGAAATGGAAAAAAAGGTTGTCACCAGCATAACCAAGGACACAAATATTGCACGTGTGGCACTGATTGGCGTTCCCGATACGCCGGGAATAGCTTTTAAAATATTTTCCATGCTTTCAAAGAAAAACATAAATGTAGATATAATTCTTCAAGCCATGGGGCGCGAAAACACGCAGGATATTTCCTTTACCGTTTCCAAAGATTCACTTGAGGAGGCGCGCGCGATAATCGAGGAAAAAATGCCGTTTTTGGGCGCAAAAAAGCTTTCGATTGAAACAAACGTCGCCAAAATTTCGGTTGTCGGTGCCGGTATGGCGCAAAGCTCGGGCGTTGCCGCCGATGTTTTCGAGGCGATGTTCGATGCCGATGTAAATATTGAAATGATTTCCACCAGCGAAATTAAAATTTCGATGCTTGTTAACGCGCAGGACAGTGAAAAAGCCCTCAAGGCTATACACGACAAATTTATGTTGCATAAAAATATATAAATGAGGATAGAAAAATGAAAGACAAGTTACAGCAAATCAGACTTGCCGCTCAGGAGGAGCTGAACAAGCTTCAAATTCCCGAGGAGCTGGAACAGCTTAAGGTTAAATACCTCGGCAAAAAGGGAGAGCTTACCGCCATTTTGCGTTCTATGAGCGGACTCAGTGCCGAGGAACGTCCGATTGTCGGACAGCTTGCCAATGAGGTAAGAGCCGACATTGAAAAATTCATCGACGAAAAGCGCGATAATCTGGCACAGGCGGTTATGAAAAAGAAGCTTGAGTCGGAAAAAATCGACGTTACCGTCCCCGGCAAAAAGCGTAAGCTCGGCTACACTCATCCGCTTACCGCTACCGAGCGCGAAATGGAAAAAATATTCATCAGCATGGGCTTTGACGTTGTGGAGGGCCCCGAAATCGAGTATGTAAGTAATAACTTCGATGCACTTAACGCGCCGGACAATCATCCCTCGCGCGATCTTACCGATACGTTTTATATAAATCCCGAAATTTTGCTTCGCACGCAGACTTCTCCGATGCAGGCACGAATCATGCGCGAAACCAAGCCGCCGATACGTGTTGTCTGCCCGGGTCGAGTTTACCGCTCCGACGAGGTTGACGCGACTCATTCCCCGATGTTCCACCAGATGGAGGGACTTGTGGTTGATAAAAATATAGTAATGGGCGATTTAAAGGGAACGCTCGAGCTTTTCGCCAAGAGCATGTTCGGCGAGGATGCACGAATTCGCTTCCGCCCACATCATTTCCCGTTTACCGAGCCGTCCGCCGAGGTTGATATTTCCTGCTTTGTTTGCGGCGGAAAGGGCTGCCGCGTTTGTAAGGGCGAGGGCTGGATCGAAATTTTGGGAGCCGGCATGGTTCACCCCAATGTTTTGCGCAATTGCGGCATAGATCCCGAGGTTTATTCCGGCTTTGCATTCGGAATGGGCATCGAACGTGTGGCAATGAAAAAATACAACATCGACGATATGCGCCTTTTGTATGAAAACGATATGCGCTTCCTGTCGCAGTTTTAGGAGGTAGAAAATATGAATTTGTCATTCAACTGGCTCGGCGATTTTGTCGATATTGAAAAGCTTCCAAGCCCCAAAAAATATTGCGATCGTATGACCGATACCGGCTCTAAGGTAGAGGGCTACGAAATTCTCGGCAGTGATATTGAAAATGTCGTTGTCGGTAAAATTCTGTCCACCGAAAAGCACCCCGATGCCGACCGCTTGACAATATGTCAGCTGGATGTGGGCGAGGGCGAGCCGGTGCAGATAGTCACCGGAGCTTCGAATATTGCGGCGGGCGATTTTGTCCCGGTTGCCAAAAACGGCTCCACACTGCCCGGCGGCGTTAAAATTAAGGCCGGCAAGCTTCGCGGCGTGCCGTCGAACGGTATGCTGTGCTCGATAGGTGAGCTTAATCTGACCACGCGCGATGTTCCGTATGCCGTGGAGGATGGTATACTTATTTTGGATGAGCCCTGCAACGTGGGCGACGATATACGCGATGTGCTTTGCCTGTGGGATACGGTGGTCGAATTTGAAATCACACCTAACCGCCCCGACTGCAATTCCATTATCGGACTTGCGCGCGAAACCGCCGCATCGTTCGAGCTTCCGCTCAATATCAAACAGCCGCAGGTTAAGGGCTGCGGCGACGATATAAACAAATATGTCAGCGTCGAGGTACGCGATGCCGATCTTTGCCCGAGATATTCCTGCAAGGTGGTAAAGAATGTAAAAATCGAGCCGTCGCCCAAGTGGATGCGCTCCAGACTGCGCGCCATGGGTATTCGCCCGATAAATAACATTGTCGATATTACCAACTACGTAATGCTGGAGTACGGTCAGCCGATGCATGCTTTCGATTATAAATATATCGACGGCGGAAAAATCGTTGTTCGCCGTGCCGCAGAGGGCGAAACAGTGACCACGCTGGACGGTAATGTCAGAAACCTTACTGCCGATATGCTCACCATCAGCGACAGTAAAAAGCCGGTGGGTCTTGCCGGTATAATGGGCGGCGAGAACAGCGAAATAATTGATACCACCGCCACCGTTGTGTTTGAGTCGGCAAACTTTGACAGCACCTCCATTCGTCTTACCTCCCGCGCTTTGGGCTTGCGCACAGATGCATCGAGCCGCTACGAAAAGAGCCTTGACCGCGAAAACACAATGCCTGCATTGCTTCGCGCCTGCGAGCTGGTTGAGCTTTTGGGCGCCGGCGAGGTTGTTGATGGCGTGATTGATATTTACCCCGAAAAGTATACCGAAAGAAAAATCGAATTTTCACCAGAAAAAATCGACAAGCTCTTGGGTCTTGGCCTTACGCGCGAGCAGATGGTTAATTACCTCACACCGCTTCATTTCAAAATAGAGGGCGATGTGCTTATTCCGCCGTCCTACCGTGACGACGTGGAGCAGACGGCCGATATAGCCGAAGAGGTTGCCAGAATGTACGGCTATAACAATTTCAAGTCCCGCAATTTTCCCTGTGAAGTTAAGCGCGGCCGCTACCGTCAGCTTGCCGTGTTCAGAAAGACGCTCGAAGAAAGCATTCTTGCTATGGGACTTAACGTAATACAGACCGACTCTTTTGTCAGCCCCATCAAATTTATTGTGCTCAATATTTCTTAGGACGACCCGCGCCGCTGTGCGGTTAAGCTCATAAATCCGCTGGGCGAGGACACAAGCGTAATGCGAACCACCGCTATCGGCTCAATGCTTGAGGTTTTGGCGCATAACCGTAGCTTCCGCAATCCCTCGGTTGCGCTTTACGAATTTGCCAAAATTTATATAACCGATAACCCCACGCTGTCCGACGGCAAGCTGCCCGAGGAAAAAACCTCGCTTGTCATGGCGTTTTACGATAACGGCGATTTCTATGACCTTAAGGGCATGACTGATGAAATAATGCGCCAAAGCGGCATCAAAAAATATGAATACTCTTCTCAGACTGACGATCCGACCTTCCACACCGGAAGATGCGCGGTTATCAAGGACGAAAACAATGTTTACGCAACTCTCGGCCAAATTCACCCCACCGTGTTGAAGAATTATTCGATTGATATTCCGGTATATCTCGCGGTACTGGATATTGATGCCTTGTTTGCAAATTCCGACTCTGCCAAGGAATATAAGCCGTTGCCGAAGTTCCCGGCTATCACTCGCGACCTTGCCTTTGTTTGCGACAACAGCATCGAAATCGGCCAGCTTGAAAAGTGTATAGCAAAATACGCCGGCAATAAGCTGGTGGAGGTTACACTGTTCGACATATACACCGGTGCACGTTTGGGCGAGGGCAAAAAGAGCGTTGCATTCAGCTTGACGCTCCGCGACGACAACAAAACTCTCACCGATGAAGATGCAAGCAAGATTACCGCAAAGGTTATCCGCGGTATGGAATTTGATTACGGCGCGGTATTGCGCTCATAATGGCAATTATTCAGCAAATTCAGCTTAAATCTCAATTTATTGTGAATTTTTAAAAAATCAGCAAAAGCTATTGATATTTTGCAAAAATCGTTGTATAATTATTCTGAAATAAATTTATAGGAGGATACTATGGATATAGTTAGACTTGGTATTATCGGTCTCGGTAATATGGGCTCCGCGCATGTTGCAAATATTTGCACACATGAGATCAAGGGCGTAAAAATAACCGCTATTGCCGACCCCGTAGCCACAAAAATCGAATCCGCCAAAAAGAGAATTGCCGATGCGTTCGGCGAGGATTACGAGCTTGCCTGCTTCGACGATTATATGCCGTTGCTTGAAAGCGGTCTGGTTGATGCGGTTCTCATCGCTACACCTCACTATTTGCATCCTGTTATCGGCATCGAGGCTTTCAACCGCGGAATTAACGTACTTAGCGAAAAGCCGATCGGTGTTTACACCAAAAAGGTTGAAGAAATGTACGAGGCCGCAAGAAAGAGCGGCAAGGTGTTCGGTATCATGTACAACCAGCGTACTGACCCCGTTTACCGCAAGATGCGTGAAATTGTGCAGGGTGGCGAGCTTGGCGAGCTGAAACGTGTTGTATGGATTATCACCGACTGGTATCGCACCCAGGCATATTACAATTCCGGCGGATGGCGCGCAACCTGGAAAGGCGAGGGCGGCGGCGTTCTTATCAATCAATGCCCGCATAACCTTGACTTGTGGCAGTGGATTGCCGGTATGCCTTGCAGAATAAGAGGCTTCCTTAAGGAAGGCCAGTATCACAATATCGAAGTTGAAGATAACGCTACCATTTACGCCGAATACGCAAACGGCGCCGTCGGTACGTTTATCACCACGACCGGTGAATTCCCCGGCACCAATCGCCTTGAAATTTCCGGTACCAAAGGTAAGCTTGTTCGTGAGGGCAACAGCCTTAAATTCTACAAAATCAAAGGCGACGAACGCGATATTTGCGCAAATAGCCCCGAAGGCTTCCTCACCCACAAAGATTATCTGGAGGTTATTGATGTCGATTACGGCGATTACACCACTTTGCCGCAGCACAAGGGTATTCTGCAGAACTTTGTCAACTGCCTGCTCAACGGCGAAGAGCTCATCGCTCCCGGCTATGACGGCATAAACGGCTTGACAATTTCCAACGCCGCTATGCTTTCATCTTGGACTGATAACTGGGTAGAGCTTCCTATCGACAAGGAACTTTTCCTTGAAAAGCTCAACGAAAAGATTGCTTCCTCCAAGGATAAAGAGGGCGTTGTAGAAAAAGTCTTCAATACCGAGGGCACCTACGGTCAGCAGAAGTAATAATTGAAAAAAAGAGCAGTTTGCGGGTATTTTCGGCGTTTTAGCCGATATATCACAGCAATGCTCTTTTTCTTTTGTAATCTGCTTACCTCCTCTTGAAGCCATGCCTTTGACGCGCCCTGCGGTGCTTCGCTAATGCGCAATGCTTTCACATTTTTAATGCCTCGCCTCAAAGACGACTGACAGCGAAAATCTTGCGATTGTTTTCACAAAGTGTATTGAAATCTTAATAAATAATATGTATACTGGATATATAGTAGCGAAACGCGCCGGTCGCCTTTTTGAAGCCTTCCCCTTGTAGGAACAGCATATTTCATATGCTCGGTGTACCACGAAGTGGTGGATGAGGTGGAAAACGAAAAATATATAACATTGCAAAATTATATAACAGAATGGAGAATAGAAATGAAAAAAACTCTGCTTTCAGCCTTGATGTTAGTTGTTGTCGCGGTTATGTTTGTCGGTTGTAAATCCGATTCCGATGTGAAATACAATACCGTAAACATAATTGTGAACGGCGAGGTTAGGTATACCGAAAAATACGAAAACAACAGCGAAATCACTGTATTTGCATTGCTGGAAAAGCTTTGCGAGGACAAAAAAATCGAAATTAAGCATCTTGACGGCTATGTTAATTCGATTGACGGCCTTGACAATAACGCGGAAAGCGGCTGGCTGTACTATCTAAACGGCGAAATGCCGTCGGTCGGCGCCAACGACTGCACGATATTGGGGGGCTTTGACAACACAATCGAGTTCAAATATCTGAAGTATTCCGAGGCTTTCCCGGAAGAGCAAATTAATTAAACAGAAAGAAAGATTATGAAAAAAAAGCAAGCAATTTTTATATTACTTATTTCATGTTCGCTGGTGCTTACACTGTTGCTCGGCTCGATTATATTTTATTTTGTTGAGAATTCCGATATTACCGATGCCAACGCGGCGGACGGTGATCTCGAAGAGCAGCCGAGCTATGTCGATACGCTCGCCGTTACGCATAATGGCGATATAGCCGACCGCGAAGTCCGCGGAGTTTGGATTTCGACGGTGTATAATATCAATTTCCCGTCCAAGGCGGGGCTGAGCTCGAACGAGCAGAAAGCCGAGCTGGATGCTATTGTGGCTAATGCAAAGGCGGCAAACCTGAACACGATTTTTTTTCAGGTTCGTCCGACATCCGATGCGCTGTATAAATCGGATATTTATCCGACCTCGGCATATCTTGTCGGCAAGCAGGGTGCGGCGCTTGTCGATGATTTTGACCCGCTGGAATATATTATCAAAAGATCTCACGAAAGCAATATTGAGCTTCACGCATGGATAAATCCTTTCCGTATAACTGCCGGTTCCGCCTCGACTATTGACGCCGACGTCAAGGCGCTGGCGGATACCAACCCTGCCGTTATGCACAAGGACTGGACGGTTGCATACGATGACGGAAAGCTGTACTTTGACCCCGGAATTCCCGAGGCGCGCAAGCTGATTATTTCCGGCGCGGTCGAAATTGTGCAAAAATACGATGTTGACGGCATACATATTGACGATTATTTCTACCCGTATCCGGTATATGTCACGGATGAAAACGGAAAGAAAACCCTTGCCGATTTCAACGACGCAAATACTTACAACGCATACGGCGGTGGCATGGAAAAAGGCGATTGGCGCCGTCAAAATATCAACGCCTTTGTCGGTGATTTGCGCGACGCGGTTAAGGCGGCAAGAGCCGATTGCGAATTCGGCGTTTCCTGCGCCGGAATTTGGGCAAACGCCGCGAACTTGGACGGCGGCAGTGATACCAACGGTATGCAGAGCTATTTCGACACATATTCCGATTCGAAATACTGGATAGAAAACGAGCTTGTCGATTACATTTGCCCGCAGATTTATTGGGAAATGTCGCATAAAGCGGCGCCGTTTGACGTTTTGTGCAAATGGTGGAGCAGTGTTGTGGACGGCACCCGGGTCAAGCTGTATATCGGCCATGCGCTGTATAAAAACGAAAGCTGGAGCGATAAAACCGAAATCACTCGCCAGGTTGAATTTGCGCGCAGCTGGTACGGATACAAGGGAAGCGTATTTTTCGGCTACGACCAGATTGAAGACAACAAGGACGGTATGCGCGACAAGCTGGCAAACATTTTTTACGAGGATTACTACCACCCCTATGTTGCCGCAACCGGTGAAAGCGTTACCTTTGGCAGTCCGCAGCCGAGCGCTATGGTAAATGTTGGCAACACCTATATTCTCGGCAAGTCAGATCCGGGCTATCCGCTTTATTACAACGGCAAAAAGCTTGCGCGTACGCAAAACGGATATTTTAACATGTACGTTCCGATTTCGGCGGGCAACAACAGCTTTGAATTCACGCAAAACGGGAAAACCACGGTTATCACTCTGTCAACCATTTCGAAAGCCAATACCAAGGATAATTCGTTGGGAAAAATGATGCTCAAAAGCGTTTATCCGTCGGAGGATATTATAACCGCTCCGGGCGGCGAAATATCGCTTTCTTGCACGGCGCCCGCGGGTAGTACCGTTACCGTAACTCTCGGTGCTCAAAGCGTAACGCTGAGCCCACAGGGAAGCGTGGCATCGTCGCCGAAGTATTTGCCGCAGACCTATAAGGGCACGCTTAAGCTTAAATCCGATGTCCCCGCCGACGCGATAACCGATTTGGGCAGTCTTGTGTTCAACGCCAAGCTTTCCGGCGAGACCGCGACCGAAACTGCTGCCGATGTAAAACTAAAGCCTGACAATTATAATGCTTTTATCGAGGTTGTCAACGATTATTCGCATTTGAAAATATCGCCGACTTCAAGCTTCTACAACGATTATCTGCCTTCCTCCGTCGGTATGCGTGACTATGTCGTAAGCCTTGCGGACGGATATTACAAGCTGAGATTCGGCGGATATATCGCGCGCGAGAATGCGAAATTTGTCGAGGGCAATTTGCTGGACGGTAAGATTTTGTCGGCTGAATGCGAGGCTGATGACACCGCAACACGCATGAAATTTGCCGTTACCGAAAATGTGCCGGTCAATGCGTATTACAGCGAGGGCAAGGTTATTGTCAAGTTTTACAATGTTTCGAGTGAATATGCTCAGGCCTTGAAGCTGTCCGACAATCCGCTGTTTGCCGACTGCTCTTACGATATGGCGGACAGCTGCATTACCTACACCTTACAGCTCAAGGACGCAGATAATTTCTATGGTTTCACAGTTAAATATACCGACGGCGCAGTGGTGCTTGACTTCAGAAATCCGATAAAGCTCAATTTGGATTCCGAAGCACCGCTCAGCGGTATTACGGTTGTTGTGGATGCAGGTCACGGCGGCAACGATGAGGGTGCGCTCGGCTTCCTTTCCGACGGTCAAGCGGCTATGAACGAAAAGGATTTGAACCTGCTTGTTGCAAAGGCGGCGCAAAAATATCTTTCCGCTTACGGCGCAACCGTAATTATGACGCGAAATGACGATGTCACTATGGAGCTTGAGGAGCGCATGAAATTCCTCAACGACAATTATTGTGATCTTTCGGTTTCGATACACCATAATTCGCTGGATTATGTTTCAAACGTCACGCGAGTGCGCGGACTTTTAGGGCTCTGGTGGAACGAAAGCGGCCGATTGCTGGCGAAAAGCGTTTCCGCTACTGTCGCCGACGGCTTGAACAGATACGAGCGCACGCCGTCAACGCAAAAGCTGGCCATGTGCCGCAATCACAAATTCCCGTCAACCCTTATCGAGCTGGGCTTCATAACCTCCGCCGAGGAATACGAATATATAACTCAGCCCGAAAACATTGACATTGCCGGCAGGGCGGTCGCCGATGGTGTAATTAGCTTCTACGCCGCACAGCAGAAATACGTATAAACAACAGCCTCAGAATTACAAATGCAATTCTGAGGCTGTTTTATTCTATTATCTTGTTATATTTTTGATCCATTTATAGCGGTTTACCTTGAACACCGCGACGAAGCATTTCAGTATCTGATCGCATTTCAGGCAGGCGAACACCACGACCGGCGGCGCTTTGAAAACAAAAGCCGCCAGAATGGAGCAGGGGATAACAACCAGCCAAACAAAGAGTAGGTCGTTCATCAAAACGAATTTTGTGTCGCCGCCGGCACGAACAATGCCGGTAAGCGACGACATTTGATAGGCGGTGCCGACCACCGTTACCGAAAGCACATTAAGCATTTGCTTGGCCAATGCTATGGTTTCGGGCGTTAAATCGCGCCAAATCGTCAAAATAAGATCCTTGCCGAAGAATAACGTCGAGCCGGTAATAAGCCCACCGACGATAAAAATAAGCTGAAATGTGACGGTGTAGCTCTTGATTTCCTTTAAATCGCCGCCGCCTACGGTTGTACCTATAATGATTGAGGTAGCATCACGAATGCCGTAAATGCCGACCGAAACAATTTGAAAAACGGTGTTGGCAACACTGACGGCCGATATTGTAATTTCGCCGAGTCTGCCGACAATGGCGCCCTGTGTGGCCATGTTTACGCCCCACATTGCATCTCCGATAACTACCGGCAGACCGTATCGACAAAAATCGAGAACCAATTCGCGGTCAACAGCAAGAATGTTTTTGACGGTGAGCTTAAGGCGCTTATCGAAAAGCAAAAGATAGGTCATGATGAAAATGAACTCGATAAGCCGCGTAATTGCCGTTGCCAAAGCCGCGCCGCGCACGCCCATGGCAGGGCAACCGAGCTTGCCGAAAATCAGTATATAGTTCAGCGTAACATTCGAAATCAGCGCCACCATCGAGGTGTACATGCCGATTTTCACGTTTTTCACGCATCGCAATGCGCCGATAAGTATGTTTGTGATGCAGAAAAACGGATAGCCGAAGCACAGAATTTTCATGTAATCTACCGCTTCGTCGAGCACTGCTACTTCATCGGTGAACAGCCAAAGTACTTTGCGTGTGAAGAAAAACAAAACCACCCACAGTATCACCGCAAGGGCTAAAACAAATTTGATAGCAATGCCGACAACGGTTTTCATGCGTTCATCGTCGCCCTTGCCGGAGTATTGCGCCGCCAAAATTACCATTGCGGCGGTTATGCCGACAATCAGCATTTGAAGCAGAGTGGTAATTTGGTTTCCGACATAAACGCCGGACAGAGCGGTTTCGCCGAGACTGCCGACCATTATATTGTCGCACAGGCTTACCGAAAAGGTAATGACGTTTTGAAGCGCTATCGGCAGTGCCAAGATAACTATTTGCTTATAAAAGTTTTTGTCTTTAACCAGAGTCATATTTTTTCCCTTAAAACACTGCGGAGGCGTACCGAACGGTACGCCTCCCGGATTTTTTTATTAGTCAACCGTGATAAATGCGCCTTCGCCGTTGTTGAGGTGAATGGTGTAGTAGCCGTTGGAGTCGGGGGTCAGAACGTTGGGGGTTCCGCCGTAGTACGAAGTAACGGTAGTACCATTGATTTTCAACTTAACGGTAGCGTCCTTAATGCTTCTGGGGTTGTACATGTTAACAACCGTGAATGCTTTGCCGTTGCCCTCAATCTTGTCGAAGCAACCGAACAGTAACGGAGCCTCGGTGTTGATTTCGGAAATGGTGTCAAAGTCTTTATAAGGATTGGTCATTCTCAGGTAGTTGTAAGATGCGGAATAGTTGTGGTTGAATGCGCCCAGGTTCTTGTACTGAACGTATACATCGCTGATTGCTCTCATTTCGAGCAGAGCCGGTTTAGCGGCATCGTAGTTAGAGGTGGTGTTGCCGTCTGTATCAAATGCCCAGGGCTCGAGAATCCAGTACATGAAGCCCTTGCATCCGAAGGAAAGCAACGAATACAGCTGCCAAGAGAATTCCTTGGTGGGCATGTCCTTGTTGGAGCCGTGGAAGTAGCACCAGAAAGTTCTGTTGTTTTCACGAGCAACGTCCGCGATTATATTGATGGACTCAATATAGTCTCCGTAAATGGAACTGTTCATCGGATAAATATCGGTGCAAATGTAATCTACGTCTACTGCGTCAACAAATCCCTGGCAGTATTTTCTGTAGAGATCGGGGTCACTGTCGTAGTAAGCGATTTGAGCGGCATTTGCGCCGTATTTGAGCTGAGCTGCGTTAGCGTACATAGGAAGCAGGTTAATGTAAGGAACCTTTTCACCGTTGGTAGCTTCGGTGAAGTTCTTGGAATGCTTGCCGAGATTAGCGTAGTCGTCGCTACCGGGCTCGTCACGGAGGTAGGAGCCGGTGTATGCGGGATGATCGTAGTATGCCGCGTTGTATTCAAACGGATTTTCAGCGGCTACAGCGCCGTCGCTGATGTATACTTCGATACCGTACTTTGCACACAGGTTGAGTACTTCGATGTATCTCGACTTGTTGCCTGCCAAGGTGCCGCTGAACAGCGGGAGCCAGTCAAAGCCGCCCTCATAGAGAGCTTTTACGTACTCTTCGTCAAAGTTTGCACTGCTGGGGTTGCCCCAAGAGCCTATACGGATTCTGTCGCGCTTGAAGTATTCGGTGTCGTAGGGGGAGTAGAAGTAGTTGCCGAGAACCGATTTGATAACGCGCTGCATAACAGCCGCAACCTCGGCGCGGGTGGAGCTTCCGTCGGGATCGAACTTGTTGTCGCCGATACCGTTGATAATGCCGCAGGTCTGAATGTACTTGATGGCATCAGCCTGTTCTGCAGAGCAGGAAGCAAGGTCGGTAAAGTCGATAACATTTGCAAATGCGCTGAAGGAATAATCAAAAGCCTTGATGTAGTTGTAGATAACCAGTGCCATATCCTTGCGGAAAATGGGTTCTTCCGGTGCGAAAGCGGTGTCGCTTATCG
>CAYWMF010000008.1:0-14033 GCA_964459175.1 uncultured Oscillospiraceae bacterium | reverse complement strand
GAGTCCAACACCGCGGCACGCGCGCTTTACGAGAAAAACGGCTTTAAAGCCGTGGGCGAGCGCAAAAATTACTATACATTGCCAACCGAAAACGCGGTGCTTTACGATTTGGAGCTATGAAAATTCTTGCAATAGAGTCCTCCTGCGACGAAACCTCCGCCGCAGTGGTACAGGACGGCAGAAAAATTCTGTCAAACGAGGTCCTTTCGCAAATTGACATTCACAAAAGATACGGCGGCGTTGTGCCGGAAATAGCTTCGCGCGCACACATCGAGGCGATAAGCCCGCTGGTTAAAGCGACGCTTGAGGCGGCAGACGTCAAGCTTTGTGATATTGACGCCGTGGCGGTCACAAACCGCCCCGGTCTTATCGGCGCGCTGCTTGTCGGGGTGAATTTTGCAAAATCGCTGGCATATTCCATCGGCAAGCCGCTGATACCCGTCAATCACATTATGGGGCACGTAGCGGCGAATTATCTTGTTCACGCCGAGCTCAAGCCGCCGTTTTTGGCGCTGGTAATCTCCGGCGGCCACACCTCTGTTTTGGGCATGGACAGCTATTCGGAATACAAAACCATCGCCCGTACCCGTGACGACGCCATAGGCGAGGCGTTCGACAAGGTAGCGCGCGTTATGGGGCTGGAATATCCCGGCGGCAAGGAAATGGATCGCCTCGCCGCGGCGGGCAATTCCGCGTCATTTGTGTTCCCGTCGGTTCATGTCAAGGACGCGCCGTACGATTTTTCCTTTTCCGGGCTCAAAACCGCCGTCATCAACACGCTTCACAACAGTGAGCAAAAGGGCGTCGCAGTGGTAAAGGAGGACGTCGCCGCGGCTTTCACCGCCAACGTCATCGACACGCTCATCGACCGATTGAGCAAAATTTTAGCGGATTATCCCTACAAAAAGCTGGCAGTTGCCGGCGGCGTCAGCGCCAATTCGCACATAAGACGCGCGCTGGAGGACTTTTGCCGCCGTCGCGGTGTCGAACTTTACCTGCCGCCGCTCGCGCTTTGCGGCGATAACGCCGCCATGATCGGCGCACAGGGCTTTTACGATTTTCAAAGCGGCATCACCGCCGACATTTCTCTCAACGCCTACGCGACGCTAAGCTGAAACATTGAGCAATGCGCAATTGACCTTGCGAATGAAACGCTGCGCCGTGAAATTAACGGCAGCTTCGTCATGAATTGAAATCCCGCTCAAAGGAATCGGGTTGATTAAATAAAATACGCAATTACTGCGTAAAATATCAAAACGCATATGGATATTCGGAGTGTGAATATCCATATGCGTTTTTATGCGGCTATTCGGCTTCGGGTTACGCCCAGAGGATGGAGTCCTGCGAAAGCCAAAGGCCGTCCGGCTTATCGACGGTGGAGGCGACCTTTTTTTCGCTTCCTGCCTCGGCGGCCTCGTCCATCGAAAGAATGACGTCGGTGGTGTGATATGCCAATTCGGCGCTGGCTTTGTGCGGAACGCCGCTTTCAATCGCCTTTACCATATCGGCAATGCCGGCGCCGCGGCGCGAGTTCGGCAAATCACCGATTTTATCGCCGAGTACAACGGCATCGGCATAAGCGTGAGGAACATTGCCAAAAGGTTCAGCCTCACCGAGCGGCGCCTGAACAGGATTTTCAACACGGCATGCGGTAACAGCCCCAAGCAGGTCATCAACCACCAAAAGCTCAAAAAATTGAGGAGCTCGTCACCGCCACTTCGCTGTCCTTCAGCGAAATTTCCGAGCTGTGCGGCTTTTCGGACGAGTACACAATGAACAAATTTTTCAAGCGTCACACCCTCCACAGCCCCACCGAATATCGCGCCCTGCGAGACACTAAGCCCGCGGAAAAGTGACTTAAAAAGCCCTACCGAAGCATGATTATGTATCATGATTCGGTAGGGTTAATTTTATTTTTGAAATTTTTTCACGCGCTATAAGGCAACGGCGCATTCCGATTTACTCAACAGTATCCCTAATTCGCGATGAAGCCGCCGAACATGAGGGTGTCGCCGCGGTAAAAGACGGCGGATTGGCCCGGGGCGGGCGCGCGGACGGGAGCTTCGAACTCGACATGGGCGATGCCGTCTTGAATTTTGACGTGCGCCGGAGTCGGCGGCGCCTTGTAGCGCGGCTTAACCTCGAAGTCTCCCTCGCCCTCGAACGGGTCGCAGGAGAGAAAATTCAGATCGGTGACGGTGATTCGGTGCGCCATGATTTCGTCGCCAAAACCGATAGTCACGGTGTTGGCTTGCGCATTTATTGCCGAAACAAAGGCCGGGCGGCCGAACGCGCCCAAGCGCTTACGCTGGCCGATGGTGTAGCGAATGATGCCGTTGTGGCGGCCGATGACGTTGCCGTCGGCGTCCACAAAGTCGCCCGGGGCGAACGCGCCAAGGCGGTTTTCGATGTAGGAAATGTAATCGTTGTCCGGGATAAAGCAAATTTCCTGGCTTTCGCCCATCGTGTCCGGCAAAACACCGCCGTCGAACAGCTCGCGCTTGACAGCTTCCTTTTCGAACCCACCCATCGGCATAATCAGCCGCGGCAGATATTCACGGCGCAAATTCCACAAAACATAGCTTTGATCCTTTTTTGGGTCATCGCCGCGCTTGAGCACAACGCGCCCGCCGTCGTTCACTATGTTCACGTAATGGCCGGTGGCGGCAAGCTCACAGCCGTGCTTGTCTGCCTCGCTGAGCAGGGCGCGGAATTTGACCTCGCGGTTGCAAATGACGCAGGGGTTGGGAGTTCTGCCGGCAGCGTACTCGCTGACAAAGTTTTTCTTGACAATATCCGCAAAAAGCGCCGTATAATCCGCCGTATAAAAGGGAATGCCGAGCTTGTCGGCGACAGTCTCGGCATCACTTGAGTCGGCATATTCGTGAAATTTCAGGAAAACTCCCATTACTTCATAACCGTTTTCCGAAAGATACTTGCACACGTAGGTGCTGTCGATGCCCCCGGAAAGACCGACTAAAACTCTTTTCATATCAGTGCTTGTCACAGCTTTCACAGCAGCCGTCACAGCCCATATCGAAATCAATTTCAAGACCGTTCTTCTTATAGTAATCGGCAATAGCGGCTTTTACAGCCTCCTCAGCCAGCACGGAGCAGTGGATTTTCTGCGGCGGCAGACCGTCCAGCGCCTCAACAACCGCCTTGTTGGTCAGCTCCAGCGCCTCGTCAACCGAGCGGCCTTTGATCATTTCGGTCGCCATGGAAGAGGTGGCGATAGCCGCGCCGCAGCCGTAGGTTTTGAATTTAACATCGGTGATGATGCGGTTTTCGTCTATTTTAAGAAAAATTTTCATTATATCGCCGCATTTGGCGTTGCCTACCTCGCCTACTCCGGAGGCGTCTTCTATTTCACCAACATTGCGGGGGTTCTGAAAGTGGTCGAGAACTTTTTCGGTGTACATATTTCTACCTTCCTTTACTTGTTGTTGTATAACGGCGACATTGCGCGAAGCTTTTCAACCGTATTTTTAACCGATTCAATAATATAATCGCATTCCTCGGGGGTGTTGTCCTCGTTGATGGTTATGCGGAGCGAGCCGTGCGCAACCTCGTGCGGCAGGCCGATAGCCAAAAGCACGTGCGACGGATCCAGCGAAGCAGTCGAGCAGGCCGAGCCGGTGGAAACACAAATTCCCATAATATCCAGCCACAAAATCAGCGATTCACCCTCTACAAACTCAATCGAAACATTGACGTTGCCGGGCAGACGGCTGTTGCGGTCACCGTTGAGGCGGGTATAGGGTATTTCCAGCAGGCCGTCGATGAGCTTATCGCGCATAGCCTTTATATATTCGCGCTTTTGAGCGCCGTCCTTAAGCGTTTTTTCGAGCGCCGCCGCCATTGCAACCGCGCCGGCCACATTTTCGGTACCGGAGCGCTTGCGCTTTTCCTGTCCGCCGCCCTCGATGAGATTGTTTATAAGCGTGCCGGTCTTGATATACAGCGCGCCGACGCCCTTGGGAGCACCGAATTTGTGTCCCGAAAAGGACAGCATATCAACGCCCAAATCCTTAATATCTATATCAACGTGACCCACCGCCTGCACCGCGTCGGTGAAGAACGGAATTTTATGCTCGTGAGCGATAGCGGCCAGCTGCTTGATAGGTTGAATTGTGCCTATTTCGTTATTGGCGAACATTACGGTCGCCAGAATGGTATCCGGGCGAATCGCCTTGCGGAACTCCTCGGGATCGACGATACCGTTGGTTCCGACACCGAGATATGTTACCTCGAAGCCCTTCTTTTCCAATGCTTTAAGTGTATGAAGCACCGCGTGATGCTCGATGGCAGAGGTGATAATATGCTTGCCCTTGGCGGCCGCACGCTCGGCGGTGCCGCGTATTGCCCAGTTATCCGACTCACTTCCGCAGGAGGTGAAATATATTTCCTTGGGCTGACAGTTCAAAAGCGACGCGATTTTTTCGCGTGCGGTTTCCAGCGCTGTTTTCGCCTCGCGCCCCTTGGAATAAAGGCTGGATGGGTTGCCGTAGCTTTCGCAAAGATACGGAACCATTTCGTTAATAACTTCCTGTGATACTCTTGTTGTCGCCGCGTTATCGGCGTAAATCAGCTTTGTCATCACACAACCCTCTCTTTTTAAACCTTGGCAATGCCTTGGTTTAAACTTATTTATATTAATTCTTATTGTTGTCTTATTTATGCTTTGCCGACTGCTCAACTGCCAGCTTGTCGCAGAGCTCGTTATAGGGATTGCCGGCATGCCCCTTGACCCAGACGTACGAAACCTTGTGAATTTCGATAAGCCGCAGCAGCTTTTCCCACAAATCGCGGTTGAGCGCCGGCTTTTTGTCCGATTTTATCCAATTATTTTTCCGCCATGAATAAACCCAGCCCTTGGTGATGGAGTCCAGCACGTATTTCGAATCGCTGTAAAGCTCCACCTCGCAGGGCTCCTTGAGCGCCTCCAGCCCCGCGATTATGGCGCATAGCTCCATGCGGTTGTTGGTGGTATTTGCTTCGCCGCCGCTGATTTGCTTTGTTTGGCCGTTATATAGCAACACGGCGGCATACCCGCCCGCCCCGGGATTGCCGGAGCAGGCACCGTCGGTATAAACCGTAACTTTTTTCATGTAAAACCTTAATAAATATTGAGTATTGAATTCAGAATGGCGGCGTGAGCCGCCATTCGTCATAAAATTATTCCTCTTCCGTCAGGGCGTCCTTGCGGGACAGATTGATTCTGCCCTTTTCGTCGATTTCAATCAGCTTAACCGGGATAATATCGCCGACCTTGACAACGTCCTCAACCTTTTCAACACGCTTTTTATCCAGCTTGGAGATGTGAACAAGACCCTCCTTACCGGGTGCGAATTCGACAAAGCAGCCGAAGGTCATCAGTCGTGTAACCTTGCCGTTGTATACCGAGCCGATTTCGGGGTCCTTGGCGATGGCGTTAATCATTGCCAGCGCCTTGTAGCCGGCTTCCTTATCAACAGCGGCGATAAATACGCTACCGTCGTCCTCGATATCAATCTTTGCGCCGGTGTCGGCAACAATCTTTTGAATTACCTTTCCGCCGGGGCCGATAACCTCGCGGATTTTGTCAACGTCTATGGTGGTGGTTATCATCTTGGGCGCGTACTTAGAAACATCGGGACGCGGCTCGGCGATAGCCTTGAGAATTACCTGGTCGAGTATCTCACAGCGCGCGGTATAGGTAGTATCCAGCGCATTGCGGATAATTTCGGGTGTCAGACCGTCGATTTTGAGGTCCATCTGAATGGAGGTGATACCCTTTTTGGTGCCGGCAACCTTGAAATCCATATCGCCGAAGAAGTCCTCAAGACCCTGAATATCGATCATGGTCATCCATCTTTCGCCCTCGGTGATAAGGCCGCAGGAAATACCCGCAACGGGAGCCTTAATCGGCACACCGGCGTCCATAAGAGCCAGCGTGGAGCCGCACACAGAAGCCTGAGAGGTAGAGCCGTTGGAGGAAATAACCTCGGAAACCAGGCGGATTGCATAGGGGAATTCTTCAACCGGCGGAATTACCGGCAGGAGCGAACGCTCAGCCAGCGCACCGTGGCCGATTTCGCGGCGTCCGGGGCTTCTGGAGGCCTTAGCCTCGCCGACGGAATAGCCGGGCATATTATAGTGGTGCATATATCTCTTGAACTCGTCGTTATCCAGACCCTCGAGAATCTGCTGATCGCCGACGGGGCCGAGAGTTGCTATGGTCATAACCTGAGTCTGTCCGCGGGTGAACATGCCCGAGCCGTGAACTCTGGGGAACAAGCCTACTTCGGCAGCCAAAGGACGAATCTGATCCATGCGGCGGCCGTCAACACGCTTTTGCTCGTCGAGCAGCCAACGGCGGACAATCTTCTTTTGCAGCTTGTAGATGCATTCGTCGATCATGACGCCCATTTCGGGGTAAACTTCGTCGAATTTTTCGTGAATTGCGTCGATAATCGGCTGGAGACGCTCGTCGCGGACGTTCTTGTCGTCGGTATCCAATGCGACCTTGATGTCCTCTTCGGCAAATTCGGCGATGGCGTCGAACATTTCATGGTCAACCTCGCAGGAATCGTAAGCAAATTTGGGCTTGCCGACCTCTGCAACGATGGTGTCGATGAAAGCAACCAGCTTTTTGATTTCTTCATGAGCCATCATGATGGCCTTGTACATATCGTCGTTGTTGACTTCCTTTGCGCCCGCCTCGATCATTACGACCTTTTCGCGCGAACCGGCAACGGTCAGCTGAAGTGTGGAAACCTCGTTCTGCTTTTCGGTGGGGTTAACAACGATTTCGCCGTCAACCATGCCCATGAATACGCCGGCGATAGGTCCGTTCCACGGAATATCGGAGATGGACAGCGCGATGGAAGCGCCCAGCATTGCGGCAATTTCGGGGGAATTATCCTGATCGACCGAAAGCACCGTCATCGACAGGCAAATATCGTTTCTCAAATCCTTGGGGAACAGCGGGCGGATCGGACGGTCGATAACACGGGAGGTGAGTATCGCCTTTTCGGTGGGGCGACCCTCGCGCTTGAGAAAGCCGCCGGGAATTTTACCGACGGAATACAGTCTTTCCTCAAAGTCTACCGACAGCGGAAGAAAGTCGATACCGTCGCGTGGCTTTGCACTGGCGGTTGCGCAGGCAAGAATTACGGTGTCGCCGTAGCGAACCAGGCACGAGCCGTTGGCAAGCTGAGCCATTTTGCCGGTTTCGATAACCAGCGGACGGCCGGCGAGAGTGTACTCGAAGGTTTTGTGGTTTTCAAAAACCAAATCTTTGAACATTTCTGACATGATTTTCTGCCTTTCTTTTTAAAAATATATATTTACGGCAGGCACGTATTAGCACTTAAAGAAGCCGTCAAACCGCCGCTTGAGGGCTTTTTTAACTGCTAATCACAATGCCACCGCATTTAACGTGTTAAAGTAAAAGTATTTGGGGTGCGGTGACAAAACACCGCACCCCGGTCGGAATTACTTTCTGATGTTGAGCTTTTCGATAATGGCTCTGTAGCGGTTGATGTCCTTCTTCATAAGGTAGTTGAGAAGATTCTTTCTGTGGCCAACCATTTTGAGAAGTCCGCGGCGAGAATGATGGTCCTTTTTGTTGAGCTTAAGATGCTCGTTGAGCGCGTTGATTCTGTTGGTCAGAATAGCGATCTGAACCTCGGGCGAGCCGGTATCGGTCTCATGGGTGCGATAGGTAGAGATAATTGCTTGCTTTTCGTCTTTTAACATTTTGTTCACCTTTCATAAAAGAAATAAATTACGGTAATAGCCCGGCATAGGGCGGGTGAACAGCGATATTGTTCCGTTGCCCCTACACTGCGCTTATACACAGTTTGTATTATACCACACAATTGCGCCATTGTAAAGCCGTGCGGCAAAAAGTTTTAAAAAAATTAAAATTTTCCTTATTTCCGCATTGCAAATAAAGCTGTGCCGTGCTAAGCCTCGACGGCTTGGAGTACGTCGGCGGCAATTTCCTCGACGGTGCGGCCGGCATCTATGATTTTTATGTTTTCGCGGTCGTGAATCAGCTCGAAAACGTCGAAAAAGCGGGAGCGAATTTTTTCGAGAGTTTGGACGTTTTCGAAAATTTCAAGGAACGCGCGGCTTTGACCTATGCGCCGAGCGCTTTGGGTGGGGTCGATATCCAGAAAAATGCACACGTCGGGGCGCGCGATTTGCGGACAATTGAGGTTTATGTCCATCACCCATTTCAGATCGGCGTCAATGCCCTGATAGGCGAAGGACGAATAATAATATCGGTCGCAAATGACATATGTACCATCGTTCAAAAGGCGCTGAATGCCGCATATCGGGCTGACATTATGCGTAATACGGTCGGCCAGAAACATTGCCGCCAGCTCGTACGGACCTTTAGGTGCGGCGCCGCTCAACGCGTCGCGAATAAGCCCGCCGAGGCCGGTACTTGTGGGCTCGGCCGTGGTGACGACGCTTTTGCCGGCGGCTCTGAGGCTTTTTTCCAAAAGCGAAATTTGTGTGCTTTTGCCGGAGCCGTCGATGCCCTCAAAGACAATGAATTTGCCTTTTGTGCTTTCCTGCGTGTCAAGCGGCATGGCTTGAGGCTGTGTGTTCATAAATCCTCCTATATAATATAATGCGCAATCCGCAATGCGTAATTCGCAATTATGGTTGATTTTGTGCTTTGCGCAAAATATTCAAATAGGCTTTAAGCAAAATTTTCACGCGGTAGCACGACTTTTTCGACAGGCTGAATCGGGACGATAAAATCGTCCCGATTATCCGATATTGGTCAATAATTTTCGCAGCGAACTTCGAAAAATGCCCGGGTGTGCGCGCAGACGGGGCACATGCCGGGCGCGGATTTGCCGATATGAATATGACCGCATTTTCGGCATTGCCATATGGTGTCGCCATCTTTGGAGAAAACCGTGCCGCCCTCGATATTCGAAGCCAGCTTGCGGTATCTTTCCTCGTGCGTTTTTTCGATAGCGGCGACCTTTTCAAACAGCAAAGCAATGCGTGTAAAGCCCTCTTCGCGCGCGGTTTTGGCAAATTCGGCGTACATGTCGGTCCACTCGTAGTTTTCGCCGGCGGCGGCGTCCTTGAGATTGTCAAAGGTTGCGGGGATTTCACCGCCCATGAGCATTTTGAACCACAGCTCGGCGTGCTCCCTTTCGTTTTCGGCGGTATCCAGAAACAGCGCGGCGATTTGCTCGTAGCCGTCGGTTTGAGCCTTGGCGGCGTAGTAGGTATATTTATTGCGCGCCTGCGACTCGCCGGCGAACGCCGCCCAAAGATTCGATTCGGTTTTTGTGCCTTTAATGTTTTCCATGATAAATCCTCCTCAATTTGTGCTTTTACATATTATGCGCAAAAAACAGAGGATTATTATAAATTATTGCTTTTTGCTGAGCTTAAGTCTTACCATCGCGCGGGTGAGCGAAATAGCGGTTTGGCGGTTTTCGAGAATGCTCTGCTTTTGGCGCAGGCGCTCCAACGCACGCTCGCGGGCGCTTTCGGCGCGGGAAATATCAATTTCGTCCGGCCACTCGCAGGCCTGTGAAAACACCAGCACCTCGTCGGGGCGAACCTCGACAAAGCCCTCGGAATGAAACGCAACCTTTACGCCGCTTTCATCACGTATTTTCAGCTCGCCTATGCCCAGTGCGGCGACCATCGGGATGTGGCCCTCAAGCACCGTAACCTCGCCATCGGTGGAATTAAAGGTCAGCGCGACGGCCTCGGTTTCGAGAAATTCGCGCGTGGGGGTGATTATTTCAAGCTTGAAGGTTTTCATAGCGTTTTCGCCAATCTTCTGGCATCGTCAATATCGCCCACCATAAAGAACGCCGCCTCGGGCAGGTCGTCCGCCTCGCCGTCAACTATTTGGCGGAAGCTTTCCACCGTTCTTTCCAGCGGAACAAAGCGTCCCTCGTTGCCGGTAAAGGATTTTGCGACGAACAGCGGCTGTGACATGAAGCGCTGAAGCTTACGCGCGCGGTATACGACGGTTTTATCCTCGGGGGACAGCTCGTCCATACCCAAAATTGCGATTATATCCTTAAGGTCGTTGTATCTTTGCAGGCATTCCTGAACGCGGCGCGCCACGTTATAGTGCAGTTCGCCGACAATTTCCGGCTCAAGTATACGGCTTGCGGAGGCAAGCGGGTCAACCGCCGGATAAATGCCCTGCTCCGAAATATCACGCGAAAGCACCGTTGTGGCGTCAAGATGCGTAAATATCGTGGCGGGCGCCGGGTCGGTAAGGTCGTCGGCGGGGACATAAACCGCCTGAACCGAGGTTATGGAGCCGTTGGCGGTGGAAGCGATACGCTCCTCCAGCTCGCCCAGCTCGTTAGCCAGAGTCGGCTGATAGCCGACGGCGCTGGGCAAACGTCCGAGCAGTGCGCTGACCTCGTTGCCCGCCTGAACAAAGCGGTAAATATTATCTATAAACAGCAGGACATCCTGCTTTTTTCTTTCGCGCAGGTATTCCGCCATGGTAAGACCCGCCAACGCAACACGCATACGGCTGCCGGAGGGCTCGTTCATCTGACCGAAGGCGAGAATGGATTTGTCGATAACGCCGCTGGCCTTCATATCGTTCATCAGCTCGTTACCCTCGCGGGAACGCTCACCCACACCGGTGAATACCGAATAGCCGCCGTGATTGGTGGCGACATTATGGATAAGCTCCATTATAAGCACGGTTTTGCCGACACCGGCACCGCCGAAAAGTCCGATTTTGGAGCCCTTGGCGTAGGGCACAAGCAGGTCGATGACCTTGATACCGGTTTCAAGCAGCTCGTTGGTGGGCTTTTGCTCGCTGAGGGTGGGCGGCGCGTGATGTATATCCCAATATTCGTCGGCTTTAATCTCGCCGAGGCCGTCAATCGGGCGTCCCAGCACGTCCACAACGCGGCCGATTACGCCGTCGCCGACAGGAACCTTGATACCCTCGCCGCCGGACAGGACCTCGGTGCCGCATTTCAAGCCATCGGTGGCCTCCAGCGCGACGCAGCGCACCACGCCGGTGGAAATCTGCGCGGCAACCTCCATATGATAGGAGTTATTTTCGGTGGTGACAAGTGTATTTATATGCGGCTCACAGCCGACATCAAACCTGACGTCGATAACAGGGCCGGAAATTTTGATTATTGTTCCCTTGTGTGTAGTCATTTTCATCAATCTTTCGTAAAAATTTCAACCGCGGAGGCGATTTCGGTAATCTCGGCGGTAATAGCGCTTTGGCGCGCGGTATTGTATTCGAATTTCAATTCGTCTATCATGCTGTCGGCGTTATGTGTGGCGCTTTGCATTGAGCTCATGCGCGCGGCGTGCTCGCTGGCCGAAGCGTGGCTGAGCATTCCGTACACCATGCCGATGCAGTACTGCGGCACCATGGTGTTGAAAACCTCGATGGGCGACGGCTCGTAAATCGGCTGAGCCTGATAGTCGTATTCGATATTTACATCGTCGAATATTTCCATTGACAGCGGCAAAAGCTTTATACATTCCGCTTTTTGCACGGCGGAATTGATATATCGCGTGTAAACCGCGTATATTTCGCCGATTTCATCGCTGTCGTAAAGGCTGATAAGATGGTCGGCGATTTGGCGGGCGTAGTAAAGAGACGGCTGCTGTGACGCGCCGATCCAGTCCATATCCGCCGTAAAGCCCTTGGCCTTGAGCATATCGCCGCCGCAAATTCCGACATTCACGACATACGGCGTCAGGCTGTGCCTGTTCATACTGCTCACGGCAAGGTCGGTGACATTGAAATTATACGCGCCGCACATGCTTTTGTCCGCGGAAATGACAAGATATGCCGCGCGACTGCCGCTTTCCTCAACATAATGATGATGGATTGTGCCGCTCATGCGCAAAATATCCTTTACCGCCGCGCGTATACGGCGCATATACATCTGATTGTATTCAATCATCTGCATAGCCTTTTTCATGCGCGAGGTGGACAAAAGGTACATGGCGTTGGTAATTTGGCGGGTTTGCTCGACCGCCTTTTCTTCATGGCGTATTGAGCTTAAGTTTCGTACCACGCTCAATCACCCAATTCCTTGACGAATTCCTCGGCGGCGGTGGCAAGCTCCTCGCGCGTGTCGTCATCTATATCGTAGGTATCGCTGATGCGGCGGACCAGATTTGGATGGTTGGTGCGTATATGCTCGGTCAATCGAGTGCGCGCGTCGTTTATATCCGCAACCTTTACGCCGTCAAAGGCGCCGCGCGCGAATGCGCCGAGTATCATTACCTCGTCAGCCAGCTCAAAGGTCTGTCCTCTGCCCTGCTTGAACAGCGCGGTAAGCCTTTCGCCGCTGTCCAGCATTTTTTTGGTTGCCGCATCAATATCCGAGCCGAAGCGGGCGAATACCGCCATTTCGCGGTATTGAGCCAGCTGTATTCTCAAAGAGCCCGAAACCTTGCGCATAGCCTTATACTGCGCGCTTCGTCCGACACGGGATACCGAAAGGCCGGTATTGACCGCGGGACGTATGCCGCTGTGGAAAAGCTCGCTTTCAAGGTATATTTGACCGTCGGTGATGGAAATTACGTTGGTGGGAATGTAGGCGGAAATATTTCCGCCGGTGGTTTCGATTATCGGCAGCGCCGTCATGGTACCGCCGCCGCATTCCTTGGAAAGGCAAGCGGCACGCTCCAAAAGGCGGGAATGCAGATAAAATACGTCGCCCGGATATGCCTCGCGTCCCGGCGGACGGTGAAGAAGCAGAGAAATCGTTCTGTATGCCACCGCATGCTTTGAAAGGTCGTCATACACAACAAGTACATCGCGCCCCTTTGCCATGAAATATTCTGCCACGGAGCATGCGGAATACGGCGCAAGGTACTGCATTGCGGGGCTGTCGCTGGCGGTTGCCGCAACCACCACGGAATACTCCATAGCGCCGGCGTCGGTGAGGGTTTTTATAACCTGTGAAACATTGGACGCCTTTTGTCCGATGGCGCAGTAAATGCAGATAACTCCGCTGTTTTTCTGATGAATAACAGTATCAATCGCGATGGAGGTTTTACCGGTCTGGCGATCGCCGATAATAAGCTCACGCTGTCCGCGGCCTATCGGAATCATGCTGTCGATAGCCATTATACCGGTTTCCAGCGGGGTATCAACCGGGCGGCGCTTTATCAGCGGCGGCGCGGGTCTTTCGGCGGGCAAATAGTTTTTCACGCTCAGCGGCTGACCGTCCAGCGGCCGACCGATAGGGTCGATAACTCTGCCGATAAGCTCCTCGCCCACCGGCACCTCGGTTACACGGCCTATTCCGCGCACACAGTCGCCCACCGACACATTATCGGTGGTGTTCAAAAGAACCGCACCGACGCCGTCCTCCTCAAGGTCCAGCGCCATGCCGTACACATCGGAATTGAACTCCAGCAGCTCGCCGTAGGAGCGATGAGGCAGACCGCTTATATTAACAACGCCGTCGGCAACGCTTTTTACTCGGCCGTAACGGTAAACCAGCGGCTTGGGCTCAAAGGAATCAACGCGCTTTTTGAGAAACGCGCTTATATCGTCCAGCTTTATATCAGCCATTGTTCTGCCTCCTAATTAAGAATATGACTGCCTATTTCGTTAAGGCGTGTTTTGGTGCTGAGATCGTAAAATTTGTTTTCGATATTGAGGATAAAGCCGCCGATTATCGACGGGTCATCCACGCGCGAAAACTCGAATTTTTCGTCGTATTTGGCTTCGATTTTAGAGCAGATAAGGTGAAAGGTTTCGTCTGACATCGCCTTGGTGGCGGTGATTATAACGCACCTCATACTATCTTACCTCGGGGATTGACAAAGTAATCCTCCGCAATTTTGCGCACGTCGGCGTCCTTGATTTCCCTCTCCAGCACCTTTTCGGAGATTATCAGCGCGGTACGCACGATTTCCTTTTTAATATCCTCGCGCGCCTCGCGGCGTTCCTCCTCGATGCGCTTTTGGGCGTCGGCGATAATGCTTTCGGCTTGCTTTTCGGCGTTTTCGATAATTGCCGCCGATTTTTCGGCCGCCTT
>CAYWMF010000007.1:1844-14792 GCA_964459175.1 uncultured Oscillospiraceae bacterium | reverse complement strand
ATAAAGTATATCGGCGGCTTCCATTGTTCCGCGTCGGTGAGTAATAACGATGAATTGAGTGTTGTCAATATATTTTTTCATATATTCGCCGAAACGATACACGTTTGCATCGTCCAACGCCGCCTCTATTTCGTCAAACACGCAGAACGGTGCGGGATTTACGTTAAGTATCGCAAAATACAGCGCAATCGCCACGAACGCCTGCTCACCGCCGGATAACAGCGAAAGGCTTTTGATAACCTTGCCGGGCGGCTGAATGTTTATATCTATTCCGCATTCCAAAATATCGCCGTTATCGACCAGCTTTATTTCACCGTAGCCGCCGCCGAACAGCTCCGCAAAGGTCTGCTTGAAGTTTTCGCGAATCTGCTCAAAGGTGCGCATAAACATTTCGCGCATTATCTCTTCAATCGAGCTTATCAGCTTTTCAAGCTCTTTTTTCGAGTTTTCTATATCGTCATACTGCGCCTTGGTAAAGGTATATTTCTGTTTTTCCTCCTCGAACTGCTCCACCGCCTCCATATTGACGGCGCCGAGCTGCTTGATTTGAAGCTTTATTTCACCCAGCGCGCGGTTCTTTTCGCGGCGATCTCCCTCTACCGGGTTTTCCTCGGCATATTTTTGCGCATCGGTAAAGGTGAATTCGTATTCATCCCACAGCATGGAAATCAGATTATCGTTTTCGGCGTTGTTGGACTCAAGCTTGGATTGCAATTCGGTATACAACCGCAGTGCCGATTCCTTTTCGGTGCTCTGCGACTTTTGCGAAGCGCGCAGGTCGAACAGCTCCTTTTGAACCGTCTCTGCCTGCTCTATTATACGCTTATGGTCGCCCTTGATGACCTCCTCGCTCTTTTTAAGCGCTTCAAGTGTTGCCTCCAGCCGCTCCTTCTCCTTGGCGGCGTTTTCCAATGCGGCGCGCGCCGTCTCCGTTCCCTTTTCTGCGGCGTTAAGGCTCTGAGTTACGTTGTTTATCAGCACCGAAAGTGACGTCAGCTTTTCACGCATACGCGCAATTTCGCCGTTAAAGGCCTCTCTTTCGATATAAAACGCCGTCTTGTCCGCGGTATTCTTTTCCGTCTGCTCGACTAATTTTGCGTTGCGCGCCTCAAGCTCGGCGTAAATCGCCCTTTCGGCCTCGGCCTGCGCTTTCAGCTCGGAAATTTTATTCTGTATAACCGCAATTTCCTCGTCAACGGTTTTGGAATTTCCCGTTATTTCGTTCTTTTCGCTCTCGTACGATGCAAGATTGCTTTCCAAATCCTGCAAACGTCCGGCTTTTATTTTCAGATCGCTCTCCATACCGGATATGCGCTCGCTCATAACCGACAGCTCGCGCTGTGCTTGACGCAAATTGTCCTCCGAACGCTTGAGCTCCGCATCCTTTTCGCCATAGGCCTTGGTGGCAGCGTTGAACTCCTGCTCGACCTTTTTAATCTGCTCACTCAACGCCGCAATATCGCGGTTACGCGAAAGTATACCGGATTTTTGCACGGTCTGACCGCCTGTAAAGGAACCGCCGGCGTTGATAATCTGACCGTCCAGCGTTACTATTTTAACCTTAAATCCAAGCTTTTTCGCAATTTCACCCGCGTTATCGATATTATCCGCAACTATAGTGCGCCCCAAAAGATTGGTAATTATGTTTTCGTAAATTTTATCGTAGCTGCAAACGTCGCTTGCCGGTCCGATATAGCCCGGCATTTTTTCAACGCCGCCCGTCGGCACGAATTTCGAGCCGCTGACGGTATTAAGCGGCATAAAGGTAGCGCGGCCGGAATTTGTACGCTTTAAATAAGCGATTGCCGCCTTGGCCGCCGTATCGTTTTCGCAAACGATATTCTGCATTTTTCCGCCCAGCACGGTTTCAACAGCGGTTACGTACTTTTCGTCGGCACGTATAATCTTGGAAACCGGATTATGAATTCCGCTCAGCACCTTATCCTGCGCGGCTCGCATTATCTCCTTGACACTGCCGGCGTAGCCCTCAAGCAAGCGCTCCATGCGCTTAAGCGTTTCGCCACGCTGGTTAAGCTCCATAAGCTTTATGCGCTTTGTCTGCCGCTCGGAAGCAAGCTCCTCTGCCTGCTCGCGCAAAGTACCGAGCGCCTCGGTTTCCTGTGCAACGGTCTTTTTGTACTGCTCGCTTTCGGCGATAAATTCGGCTTTTGCCCTTTGCCCCTCTTCGTTTTCGGCGCGCAGCACGTCCAGCTGTGTCAGCGTAAGACGTATTCTCTCGTCGATTTCGTCGATTCTTTGACGCCGCGCGGACTCAAAGCCCTCGCGGGATTTTATGAGCAATTCGTTTTGGTTTATTTTTTCGTTGATTTGAGCGATTTTTTGCGACTGTGCCGATATTTTTTCAGCCAGCGCACGGCTTTCTTCGCTCAGGCGCTCCGCTTGAGTATTGAGCTCTTTTTCACGCTTGCCGAAGTCGGCGGCGCCATCGTTTTTTGCGTTGTATTCCGAAAGAAGCTGTTCGCGCTGTGGGACCAGCTCGCCAAGACTGCTTTGCGCATTTGCGCGGCTTTCGTTTTGCTCGCGCAGAGTTTTCTCGTAATGCTCGGCATCGTTTTTATGAACCGATATTGCCGCGCTGATTTCGCCCTGCTCGCGGGTTATATCCTTTAATTTATCCTGTATTTCCGAAGCTTCGGAATTGAGCTTTTGAGTATGTATATATTTCTTGTCGATTTCGCTTTCGATAACATCCAGCTTTTCCGTCAGCTTATCCAGCAAGCTTTTTTGAAGATTGCAGTTTTTTTCGTTAACGGCGCGCTCCTCGCGCAAAGCCTTGACGCGCTCGTACCACAACGAAACCTCAAGCTTCTTTTTAACCGCAGTATATTCGCGATATTTTGCGGCTTTTTCGGCCTGTCGCTCCAAGACCGGAAGCCTTTTTTCGCTTTCGCTGAGAATGTCGAAAATACGAAGCTGATTTTCCGAGGTAACCTCTAACTTGCGTATTGCCTCGTTTTTACGGTACTTATATTTGGAAATACCGGCCGCTTCCTCGAATATGCCGCGTCTTTCGTCGCTCTTCTGCGATATGATTTCTGCAATTCGGCCTTGGCCTATAACGGAATAACCCTCTCTGCCGATACCGGTGTTCAAAAACAACTCGACAATATCCTTAAGGCGCGAGGCCTTTTTATTTATCATGTACTCGCTGTCGCCGGAGCGATAAAGCCTTCGAGTTACGAAAACAGTGTCCTCGTCACAGGAAAGCTTTCTGTCGGTATTGTCCAGCTCCATGGTAACCTCGGCAAAGCTCGCCTGGCGGCGATTGGAAGTTCCGTTGAAAATTACGTCCTCCATTTTGCCGCCGCGCATGGATTTCGGCGACATTTCGCCCAAAACCCACCTTATGGCGTCGGAAATATTGCTTTTGCCGCTGCCGTTAGGTCCGACTATTGCGGTTATGCCTTTGTCAAACGCAATTTTTACCTTGTCCGGAAAAGACTTGAAACCCTGTATTTCAAGCTGTTTTAAGTACAACCGCTTTCAATCCTTTCAATTTATTCTGACTTCGAAGCCGACAAGCTCGCGGCTTTCCGTAACCTTCATTTTTGTTATGCCGAAGTCTTCACGTAATCTCTGCTTATTGATTTTTCTATGCCCGACCGCGCGCGAGGTCATGCCCGGCGCGACGGTAATATTTATTTCCTTTTGCGCATTTTGGCCAAGTGCCATTGCTATTTTGTCATACATAACGCGCGACTCCACCAGCTCACCCAGCGCCTCGTGATAGCCGCCGGAATACACCGTGCCCTCCTCGAACAAATTGTCCGCCGCACAAAGTCCGCATCGGATAACCTCAACGCCGCCCGACAAAAAGACCTTGTACGCCTCATACGCCGAGTTTACCGACTGTTCGAGAGTAAGCGGCGAATATTCGCCGCTTTTTGCCATATCGCACAGCACGGTATCGTAAAACACCACCGTCGGATAAATACGCGCGGCGTCGGCACCCAAGCGGCAAATTTCGGACGCGGTAAATATTTCTTTATCTATATTCGAGCCCGGAAGCCCCGTCATCATTTGACCGACCAGCTCAAAGCCGTACTGCTTTATGAGCCGTGCGGCATTGTAGCTGTCCACGGCGGTATGTCCGCGCCTTGAAGCGCGAAGAACCGTGTCATCAAGGCTTTGAAAGCCGATTTCCACCGTTTTTACATGATGAGTCTTCAAAATTTCGAGAATTTTTTCATCAATAAAATCCGGGCGTGTGGACAGTCGTATCGACTGCACCCGACCGCTTTCGACATACTCTGCCGCGATTTTCAAAAGCCTCAGCATAAGCGACGGCTCGATACCGGTAAAGCTTCCTCCGAAATACGCTATTTCAACCTCGCATTCGGTCGGTATCGTGGACAGCGCGCGCTCGATTTCAAACGGCACGGTGTTCGGGTCAAACTCGGTTTTACCGGAAATTTTTCTTTGGTTGCAAAACACGCAGTCGTTCGGACACCCCGCATGAGGCACAAAAATCGGTATATTTTTGTGCTTATTCATTGGGCACCTGTCCGAAAAGCTCCAGTGCGGCATGAGCGGCATATTGCTCAGCCTCACGCTTTGAAGAGCCCTTGCCCTTGCCGATAACATTGTTGTTAACGCTTACCTCTACCTCGAAAACCTTGTTATGATCCGGGCCGCTTTCGGAGACCTGGTGATATTCGAGTATATCGCCCTTATTCTGCTGGACAAACTGCTGTAAAAGCGTTTTGTAATCCCGCAGATTGCCGCGTGCGATTATGCGGTTTACGTTCTTTTTTATATACGGAAGCAAAAACTCTCTTGCCGGCTCAATACCGCCGTCCAGAAAAATTGCCGCCAAAAAAGCTTCAAAGGCATCGGCAAGTATGGATTTTCGTCCCCTGCCGCCGGCGTTTTCCTCGCCCTTACCGAACAGCATATATTTGCCGAGCTCGATTTTTTTGGCATATTCACAGCAGGCGTCCTCGCAAACGGCGGCAGAGCGAATTTTGGTGAGATCGCCCTCCTGGTAACGCCCGATACCGCTGAAAATATAGTCCGAAACCACAAAGGAAAGCACAGAATCGCCCAAGAATTCCAGCCGCTCGTTGCAGGGATAATCCTTATGACGGCTTTTTTGCTCATTGGAAAATGAGGAATGTGTGAGCGCCTCGTACAAATACGTCGGATTTTCGAAGGTATATCCGATCGCGCTTTGAAGCTCTGTGGCCTTTTGTTTAAAATTTATGGGGTAATCCATCAGTTTTCTTCCCTTTTTTTCGACATTGCATTGATTATTTCGTCCGTTATACCGGTTTCGGCAAAGGTTTTGGCTTGGCGAACTGCGTTTTTAAAGGCTTTCGCGTTTGAAGAGCCGTGAGCTTTAATAACAGGTGCGGAAACACCGAGAAGCGGCGCGCCGCCGTATTCCGTGTGATCAAGCTTCTTTTTCAAATTCTTGACCTGAGGCATAACCATAACCGCGCCGAGCTTTGTGGCAAGGTTTTCCTTAAACATGCCCTTGAGCGTATGCGACATATACGAGCCGAAGCCCTCGCACAGCTTGAGTATTATATTGCCGGTAAAGCCGTCGGCAACCAGCACATCGCACACACCGTTTGGTATATCGCGACCCTCGATATTGCCGATAAAATTAATGCTTTCGGTTTGCTTGAGCAGCTGATAGGCGTTCACATATGCCTCGGTTCCCTTGGTTTCCTCGGCGCCGTTGTTGATAAGCGCGACCTTGGGGTTATCTATGCCGAAAATATTTTTCATGTATATATAGCCCATTACGGCGAACTGTTGAAGATATTCCGGCTGATTATCGGTATTCGCGCCGCTGTCCAATAACAGCATCGGCTTTCCGAGCGGGATAATTGTGCCGATTGCGGCGCGCTTAATACCCTTTATTCTTTTAAGAATAAGGGTTGCACCGGTTAAAATTGCGCCGGTATTACCCGCCGAAACAACAGCATCGCCCTCGCCGTCGCGCAAAAGCGTAAAGGCCTTTCCGAGAGACGAATTCTTTTTGCTTTTTATAATGGAGATAGGGTTATCCTCCATTGTGATAACTCCGTCGGAATGGCAAATTTCAATGCCGCTGTCCGAAAGAGCGTTATCTTGCATCACGTTTTTGATAATATCCGTATCACCGACAAGTATAATATCAACGCCGCATTCGTCGTGTGCCTGCACGGCGCCTTTTATGATTTCAACCGGAGCGTTATCGCCGCTCATGGCGTCAACAATTATTTTCATTCACATAGCTCCTTATTATATTTAATGAGCGCTCGGCAAGGTAGGCATTTTTGGCTTTTTTGCCGCCGCGTATTTTGTTTTCGGGCAATGCCACAATGCCGAAATTCACATTCATTGGCTGAAATTCGCCGATGCTTTCGTTGGAAATATATTCGGCAAGCGCACCGATGGCCGTAAGGTTGCCGAACGCCGTCTGCGGTATGCCTTTTTCAAGGCTTGCCGCGTTGATACCTGCGCAAAGTCCAGACGAGGCGGATTCAACATAACCCTCAACACCGGTCATTTGACCCGCAAAAAACAAATTTGGCTTATTTTTCAGCGAATAATAATGCGTCATAAGCTTCGGCGAATTAATAAAGGTATTGCGGTGCATAACACCGTAACGCAGAAACACGGCATTTTCAAGTCCGGGTATCATGGAGAACACACGCTTTTGCTCGCCGAAGGTAAGATGAGTTTGAAAGCCGACAATATTGTACATGGTCTTGGCTTTATTATCGCATCTCAATTGCACGGTGGCATAAGCCTCGCGGCCGGTTTTCGGGTCAATAAGCCCCACCGGCTTGAGCGGCCCGAACAGCAGTGTATCTATGCCTCTTTTTGCCATAACCTCGACCGGCATACATCCCTCAAACACCTGATTATCAAAATCCTTGAGGTGCGCGGTTTCGGCATTGACCAATTCGTTCCAAAAGGCTTCGTATTCCTCTTTTGTCATAGGGCAGTTTATGTAATCCGCGTCGCCCTTGCCGTAGCGCGAAGCAAAAAACGCCTTTTCGGTATCAATGGACGAAAATTCGACAATAGGCGCCGCCGCATCGAAAAACGACAAATATTCCATTCCGAGGCGCTGTCTGATATTTTCGGACAGCTTATCCGACGTCAACGGTCCGGTTGCAACCACGGTTATCTGATCGTCAAACTCGGACAAATCGCCGATTTCACGGCTTTCAACGGTAATGAGCGGATGACTTTTGATTTTATCGGTTATATATTCCGAAAACGCCGTTCTGTCAACCGCCAGTGCACTACCGGCCGGAACGACGTTGGCATACGCGGCCTCGATTATCAGAGAGCCGAGCAGCCGCATTTCCTCTTTAAGAAGTCCCACAGCGTTTTCAAGCTGGTTTGAGCGCAAAGAATTCGAGCAAACCAGCTCGGCAAATTCCTCGCTATGGTGTGCCGGCGTGAATTTATTCGGCTTCATTTCGATAAGCCTAACCTCACAGCCGCGTTTTGCCGCCTGCCACGCCGCTTCACAGCCCGCCAGGCCGGCTCCGATTACGTTAATCATATCAGTTCTCCGCCGGTGCGTCCTCTTTGTAGCCGCACTCGGTATTTATGCAAATCAGCTTATTGCCGGTTTTATATCTGTGCAAAGCCATAATCTGGCCGCACTGTGGGCATTTGTTGTTTGTGGGCAAATTCCATACCGAAAAATCGCAGTTGGGATAATTGTCACAGCCGTAGAAAGTCTTTTTCCTGCCGTGCTTTTCGACAATATCTCCGCCGCATTTGGGGCATTTTACGCCGATTTTCTTCTGTATTTGCTTGGTATATTTACATTCGGGATACTTTGCGCAAGCATAATATTCACCGTATGCGCCGCTTCTGAGCAAAATATCGGAGCCGCATTCCGGGCATTTCGTGCCCTCTACAACCTTGGGCTCCTCCTTGGAAACGATCTGCCCCGCCTTGTCAAGCGGCTTGGTGTTGCGGCATTTCGGATAATTCGCGCACGCGGCAAATCTGCCGAAGCGTCCGCGCTTTACAACCATATCGCCGCCGCATTTTTCGCATTTGACGTCCAGCTTTTCAACCGGAATTTCGATTTCTTCCTTTTGCAGGCTGGATTCCGCCTTGACAAGCAAAGTGTTGAATTCGCCGTAAAAATCATCGATAATCTTTTTATAATCCTTTTCGCCGTTTTCGATGTCGTCGAGGTCATCCTCCATGTTGGCGGTAAACTTGTAATCCACTATCGACGCAAAATTATCCCGCATAATATCGGTTGTCACCGTGCCCAGCGGCTTTGGCTTAAGCGATTTTCCCTCGCGCTCGGCGTAACCGCGAGAAATAATGGTGGAAAGCGTCGGCGAATAGGTGCTCGGGCGGCCGATGCCCTTTTCCTCCATCGCTTTAATAAGCGTGGCCTCGGTGTAGCGCTGAGGCGGCTGAGTAAAATTCTGCGCCGGCTCAAAGCTCTGCAGCTGAACCATTTCGCCCTCGTTAAGCGCCGGGATTTTGGAGGCTTTTTCGGTTTTTGCTTCATCCGACTCGGCGGATTCCTTGTATATCGTGGTAAAGCCCGCGAACTTCATGGTATCGCCGGAAGCGCGGAAAATATATTCCTTTTCGGTTTCGGAAACTATGTCAACGCTCAATGTATCATACAGTGCCGCCGACATCTGGCTGGCGATAAAGCGCTCCCAAATGAGCTTATACAGCTTGTACTGCTCGGTGGAAAGATACTGCTTTATCTCGTCGGGGCGAAGCGTAATATCCGAGGGACGTATTGCCTCGTGAGCATCCTGAACCTTCTTTTTGCTCTTATACTCGTTGGGCGTGGAGGGATAATAGCTTTCGCCGTAGTTGGCTACAATATAATTTTTTGCGGCTGTCTGTGCCTCCTCCGAAATACGTGTGGAGTCGGTTCTCATGTAGGTGATAAGACCTTGCTCGCCCTTACTTCCGATAACGATACCCTCGTAAAGCTCCTGTGCAATACGCATGGTTCGGCTGCTCTGGAAATTAAGTCGGCGATAGGCGTCCTGCTGAAGCTGAGACGTGATAAACGGCGCCGGGGGATTTTTGGTCTTTTTGCTCTTTTTTATGTGGTCTACGTGGAATAGCGCATTTTCCAAATCGGCAAGCACCTTATCGGCCGCTTCCTTGTTTGCAAGCTCTGTTTTGCCGTTTCTGTCGCCGTAAAAATACGCCTTAAACTGCTTTTGTGCCGACGAAAGGAACTGCGCGTCAATTGTCCAGTATTCTTCCTTGACGAAAGCGTTTATTTCTTCCTCGCGCTCGACTATCATTTTGGTTGCCACCGACTGTACGCGACCTGCCGAAAGACCGTTGCGCACCTTTTTCCACAGCAGCGGACTAAGCTTGTAGCCGACGATACGGTCAACAATACGGCGCGCCTGCTGTGAATTGACTTTATCCATATTTATAAGCTGCGGCGAAGCAATGGCAGTCCGCACGGCATTTTTGGTAATCTCGTTGAAAGTAACGCGATTGGGCTTATTTATATCGAGATTCAGCATCTGCGCAAGATGCCATGAAATAGCCTCTCCCTCGCGGTCAGGGTCGGTTGCCAAATATACGCTTTGAGCGCTTTTGGCTTCCTTTTTCAGCTCGTTTATCAAAGGACCTTTGCCGCGTATGTTTATATATTTCGGCTCGTAATTATTTTCTATATCTATACCGAACGTGCTCTTGGGCAAATCGCGTAAATGACCCTTTGAGGCCACAACCTTATACCCCGAACCGAGGTAGTTTTTTATAGTGTTCGCCTTTGCCGGCGACTCCACAATGACTAATGTTTTTTTCATAAAGAGTAACGCAATATATCCTTTCAGTCAATTATTAATAACATATTTTCCGCCTGCAACGGAAGAAATAAGCCCGTTAATTTCCAATATCGAAGCCGCGCGAAGTATATCCGACACATCTGCGCCTTCGCATGCCAGCTCGTCAACATCCGCCGCGCCGCGCTTAAGTCGCTTTAAAATCATGCGTTCGGTTTCGTCGAGCTCGATATCCACCCACGGTACAGGCTTTTTCGGTGCGGGAGCTTCGTTTTTTTGCGGTTTTTGCGCATCCTTAAAGCTTTCGGGCTGTTGCACGGTGACAATTTTATCGTCCGGCTCGGGCGCCTTATCCTGCTTCAGATCCCTCACAAAGCGGAGCTGAGGGTAGCGCTTTATAAAATCGGCGGTAATATCATCGGCATTCTCGATGCTCATAGCTCCCTTGGCGGCAAGATGCTCGCGCACACCGACGCAAAGCTTATCCCACATGTACACCGGCGTACCGCAGGCAAACGCATGGTTTGCGGTGATGAGCGTTCCGCTCCTTTGACCACATTCCGACACAAAAATGCAGTCGGACAACGCGCTTATAATCCGATTGCGCGCCGGGAAATTCTGTGCAAACGGTGCCGTTCCGGGCGCAAATTCCGTTATTACCAATCCGTTTTCGTGCAGACGCAGTGTAAGCTCGCGATTTTCCGGCGGATATATAACATCGATTCCACAGCCCAAAACAGCTGTTGTCATGCTCTTGTTGTACAGCGCTGCTTTATGCGAAAAGGAATCTATCCCCCGCGCCAGTCCGCTTATAATAGTAAAGCCGCTTCTTGCAAGGTCGTATGAAACGCGCTTGGTGACCTGCTCACCGAGCTTTGAATAATTGCGCGTTCCGACCACGCCGACCGACGGCGTAGCGTCAAAATCGTAAAGCCTGCCGATATAGTAAAGCACAAGCGGGCTGTTGGTAAGCGCCTTTACTCTTTTTGGAAAAGCGGCGTCGTTATAAGTAATTATGCCGATATTGTTTCTTTTTATGTATTCAAGTATCTTTTCCGCGCCGGTTGTATCCTTGTTCAGCAATGGCTTTGAATTGCGCGTAATTTTTTTGTATTCGTCGGCATCAGCCTCATACACTCCGCGCGGAGTTTTAAAATGCTCGATAAGGTCCTTGGGAACGTGGCTGGTTGCCGAATAGCGCTGAGATAGCCATATCCAAAAAATAAGCTCGTCTATACTAACGCCTCCTCATGCGATCCATAAAAATCGCCGCCGCAACAGCCGCGTTGAGCGATTCGGATTGCTCGCTTATGGGGATTATTACACTGCCGTCGCAGAGAGAAATTGCCTCATTGCTCAAGCCGTTGCCCTCGTTGCCGATCATAACGGCGCAGGGCTGTGAAAAATCGGTATCGTCAATCGAAATACTGTCCTTAGCCAGCGCCGCGGCATACATTTTTTTGCAGCTGCGGCGGCAAAGCTCTACCGCCTGTGCGGTACTTTCACACACGATAACCGGCATTTTAAACAGCGCCCCCATAGCCGCGCGCATTGTTTTGGGATTGTACAGGTCGGCACAGCCCACACACAAAACGGCATTTATGCCCAACGCCAAAGCAGTACGGATAACGGTTCCGACATTACCGGCGTCCTGCACATTTTCTATTATAATGTAGCCATTTGTTGCAAATTTGAATACTTCATTAATTTTATTAAAATTTTTGCTCTTGGTTTGTTCATCATCGAAGCGAATTACGTTGTCATGGCATTCAAAAACGCCCATTATTCCCTGCGGTGATTTCTCGTTTGTAATTTTCTCGTACACCTCGCGGGTAACGACATATGTGTGGGAATTATCCGATAAAAGCTTGATATTTTCGATTTCGTCCTCGCAGACAAACACCTGTCGCGGCACCAGACCGGCGTTTACAGCCTCGGCAAAAAGCTTTTTGCCCTCTATCGTAAAGCAGGCCGAGGCGTCGCGATATTTTTTCATTTTCAGCTTTGCCGTTTCGGTAATAATCGAATTTTTACGCGATGTAATTTTTTCCATCAAGTGTTCACCTTGTCAATATCCGAATTAAGCCCAATCAGTGCGACAGTATCCATCGCTTCGAACGGCTTATCGGGATCGGGATTGATTTCGATTTTGCGCAGTGTGCTATCCTTTATAACCGCGATAACGCTGAGTTTGTACTTGCGGCGCAAATCCAACTCGCGCAGACTTTTGCCAACCCATTTTATCGGCACCTTTATCTCAACCACCGAATAATCGTCGCTGAATTCGATAAAGTCCAGCACGTTCGCCTTGTCCAGCTTATACGCCAGCTTTTCGCCCATATCACGTTCGGGGAACACCACGTAATTTGCCCCCACACGCTGAAGAACCTTGGCGTGATTATCACTTACGGCACGAGCAACAATCTCTTTAATACCAATATCTTCAAGCAACAGCGTTGTCAAAATGCTGGTTTCCATATCGTTTGATATTGCCACTACAGCGCAATCGTAATCCGCTATTCCCGCCGCCTCGAGCACAGTCTTGTCCGAAGGGTCGCCGATGACAGCGTTGGTAACGTAATCGCTCAACGCCTGAACCTTTTCTTCGTCTTTATCTATAACCAGCACCTGGTGTTCGCTCTGCGCCAGTGTCAGCGCAAGGTGTGTGCCGAATCTGCCAAGTCCGATAACTGCAAAGGATTTCATATCTTTTTCTCCTTAACCTATAACTATATTGGTCGTGGGGTATTTCATTGCCGACTCGCGACGCGCACGACGGAGCAATGCCGAATATGTCAGCGTAAGTATGCCCACTCTGCCGCAAAACATCAGCGCCATCAATATTATTCTGGAAATCGCATGTCCGCCGGTGGCTATTCCGACGGTAAAGCCGACGGTATTAATAGCGCTCGAGCATTCGAACAACGCGTCGATAAAGCCTATACCGTCTATTGCGCAAACCGTGAATGCCGCGGCAAGCATAAGCGTAACGACTATCACAAAAATCGATAATGCGTTAAGTATATTTTGTATTTCTATGCGTCTTTTGAAGGCGGTAACTTCCTTTCTGCCGCAGGCAATCTGTGCCGCCGCTATAAACAGTACCGCCATTGTTGCCGTTTTGACGCCGCCCGCCGTCGAGCCGGACGAACCGCCTACCAGCATAAGAATCGAGTAC
>CAYWMF010000007.1:0-1834 GCA_964459175.1 uncultured Oscillospiraceae bacterium | reverse complement strand
AAAGTGCCTCAAGGCTTACGGTATTAAAGCCTGCCGTACGTGTGGAAACCGAATGAAAAAATGATGCCAAAAGGCTGTTTCCGGTACTGTCAAACTCTGCGTTGGCACTTTCCGCGAAAAGTGTAAACACAGCGCCGAACACAATCAAAAAGGCTGAAACAGACAAAACCAGCTTAGAATAAACGCTGAGCCCCTTATTGCGGCGGCAGGATATAATATCCTCCCACACAATAAAGCCGAGACCGCCGACAGCTATAAGCGCCATAATCGTTATATTAACCACCGGGTCGCCTTTAAAAGCGGTAAGGCTCGAAAATTTACCGCTGTAATCGCCCATAAGGTCGAAGCCGGCATTGCAAAAAGCCGATATCGAGTGAAAAATCGACATATATATTCCCCGTCCCGCGCCGAACATCGGAATAAATCGTGTTGCCAGCGCGACGGCGCCCAAGCCCTCGATAATAAATGTACCGCAAACAATCCGCACTGCGATTTTTTTAAAGCCGCCGTACGAGGAAAAGCCCAGCGAGCCGGCCATTATCATGCTTTCGCGCGGGGTTATGCGGCGTTTTATCAGCATTGAAAAGATAAGCGCAAACGACATAAAGCCGAGGCCGCCTATTTGAATCATGGTGATTATGACAATTTGGCCGAAAAGGCTCCAATGCGCCGCGGTGTCAACCGCCACAAGTCCTGTAACACAGCTTGCGCTGACTGCCGTAAACGAGGCTGTCAACGGGTCGGTCCACTCGCCGCCGCGGGAGGAAATCGGCAAAGCGAGCAGTAGACTTCCCACAAGCACCAGTAGCGCAAAGCCGATAAGAATTATCTGTGCCGGCATTAATTTTATGCGGAATTTGAACTTATTTTTTTCGTTATTCATTTTATTTGTCATTTTAAAGCAAGAGGCTGCAACGGGGAATCAACATTTCCCGTTACAGCCGTTTATAATAATCTTATAATGCCGCCTTTGCCTGCTCTACGAGCTTAGCAAACGCTTCCTTATCGCTTACTGCAAGTTCAGCCAGCATCTTTCTGTTGAGGTCGATGCCCGCTTTCTTCAAACCGCACATAAAACGGGAGTAGTTTATTCCGTTGACCTTAGCCTGTGCGGAAATACGAGTAATCCAGAGAGAACGGAAATCTCTCTTTTTCATTTTTCTGCCTGCGAAAGCGTAGTTACCGCTCTTCATTACGGCCTGTTTGGCCATCTTAAAATGCTTGCTCTTGGAACCCCAGTAGCCCTTAGCCAGCTTTAATACTTTTTTTCTTCTCTTGCGCGTCATCATCGCGCCTTTAACTCTTGCCATTTATTAATCCTCCTAAATTCTGAACGTAAGTTGAAATTAACCGTTGTAAGGAACGATTCTCTTAATGATGGGTGCAAAAGAATTGCTGATGTATGCAGCCTTTCTGAGCATTCTCTTACGTTTTGTGGTTTTTTGACCGAGCTTGTGTCTTCTGCCCTGATGATTCATTTTTACAAGACCGCTTTTGGTCACTGTAAATCTTTTGGCGGACGCCTTATGTGTCTTGAATTTTCCCATTTTATAAACTCCTTTTATTGATTTGCTTTATTTGCGGACGGTGCTTTCGGGACGATGAACATTGTCATAAAACGGCCCTCAACCGACGGCTTCTTATCTACCGAGCCAAGCTCCTCGCATGCCTTTGCAACTTCGTCCATCAGCTCGTAGCCCATGCTCTGGCGATTCATCTCGCGACCGGAAAAGATAATGGTTATCTTAACCTTGTTTCCGCTTTGCAAAAAGCGGTGCGCGTGATTGATTTTGGTATCGAAATCATGCTTGTCAATACGGCAGGAAAACTTGAT
>CAYWMF010000006.1:0-14798 GCA_964459175.1 uncultured Oscillospiraceae bacterium | reverse complement strand
GGCAGAACCTATGTATATCAGGCAATGCGCGTTACCGGTGCGGCGGATGTCACGCTGGGTGTTGACAAAACCATCGAGGGCAAGCTTCCGCAGAGCAAAATTTCGCTCGGTGCCGCGTCGGGCTACAGCTCGTACGGCAACCAGATAGGCCTTGCCACCGGCGGCGTTTATGAAATTTATCATCCGAATTATGTGGCAAAACGCCTTGAAATCGGCGCGGTTGTCGGTGCGGCGCCCGCTGAAAATGTCCGCCGCGAAACTCCGATCGACGGCGACATTGTAATTCTTTTGGGCGGCAGAACCGGCCGTGACGGCTGTGGCGGTGCAACGGGCTCGTCGAAGGCTCATTCCGTCGAGTCGATAACAACCTGCGGTGCGGAGGTTCAAAAGGGTAATCCGCCGGAGGAACGAAAGATTCAGCGCCTTTTCCGCAATAAAAATGTTACCACGCTTATCAAGCGCTGCAACGACTTTGGTGCCGGCGGCGTTTCGGTTGCTATCGGCGAGCTGGCGGACGGACTGGAAATAGATCTTTCAAAGGTTCCCAAGAAATACGAAGGCTTGGACGGCACCGAGCTGGCAATTTCCGAATCACAGGAGCGCATGGCGGTGGTTATAGCCGCGGACGATGTTGAAAAATTCATTTCATTCGCCAACGGCGAAAATATCGAGGCTACGCCGGTTGCGCGTGTTACCGAGCAAAAGCGCCTGAAAATGAATTGGAACGGAAATACCATCGTCGATATTTCCCGCGAATTTCTCAATTCCAACGGCGCACCAAAAAATACCGATGTTGCTATTCCAAAGGTGGATAAGGCGTCGCTTTACGACGGCTTGTCGGGTGAAATCGACAGAAATAATATAGCCGACAGCATTTATAAATACTTGAATAATCTGAATATTTGCTCTCAAAAGGGCTTGGTCGAGCGCTTTGACTCCACCATCGGCGCCGGCACGGTGGTTATGCCCTTCGGCGGTAAATATCAGCTTTCGCCGTCGCAGTATATGGCGGCAAAAATCCCGGTTGCGGATAAGGAAACCGTTACCTCGTCCGTTATGGCATACGGCTTCAATCCGTATGTTTGCGAAAAAAGCCCGTTCCACGGCGGTATTTGCGCTATTGTCGAGTCCGTGGCAAAGCTTGTCGCGGCGGGTATATCCTATAAGGATGCTTGGCTGACACTTCAGGAATATTTTGAAAGAACCTCCGGCGATCCGCTGCGCTGGGGCAAGCCCATGGCGGCGCTGTTGGGCGCGTTCAAGGCTCAATGTGAGCTTGAAATTGCCGCGATCGGCGGTAAGGACAGCATGTCGGGCACATTTGAAAAAATTGATGTGCCGCCGACCATCGTTTCGTTCGCCATTGCGCCGTTTGATGTGCGCGGAATCGTTACCGGCGAGTTCAAAAAGGCCGGCAGCAAGGTGTACATGCTCAAACCCAAATACGACGAAAACGGCGTAGTGGTGTTTGACGATTTGAAAAAGCTGTTTGAATATGTGCATACGCTTGCCGCGGAAAAGAAGCTTCTGACCGCACGCTCCATAGGCTTCGGCGGCGCGTTTGACGAGGTATTCAAGGCGGCTGTGGGCAATAAGCTGGGCGTGGAATTTGTTTCGACAGATATTAAGGCGCTGTTTTCCAACTGCTACGGTGGTTTCATTGTCGAAACCGACTGCGATATTGACGGCGAGCTTATCGCGCAAACCGTTGACAACGGCTGCTTCAAGCTGTGCGGTGTGACCATGAACCTTGACAAGCTGATTGAGGAATGGGAAAAGCCGCTGGAAAAGGTGTTCCCCATAAATTCGGCAGAGCAGACCGAGCGCCGCGACGAAAAGGTCGAGGCATTCGGCTATACCGAGCGCTCGGGCTCGAAATGCAAAACCTCGTTTGTTAAACCCAAAATCGTTATCCCCGTGTTCCCCGGTACAAACTGCGAATATGACACCAAAAAGGCGTTTGATCGCGCCGGCGGAAACGGCGAAATCTTTGTGTTCAGAAATATTACTCCCGCTTTTGTCGAGCAGTCCATCGACGAGCTGGCGGCGCGGATTGCCGATGCGCAGATTCTTATGATTCCGGGCGGCTTTTCCGGCGGTGATGAGCCTGACGGCTCCGGCAAATTCATTACTTCGGTAATGCGTAACCCAAAAATCGCCGATGCAATCAACGATTTGCTGTACCACCGCGACGGACTTGCGCTGGGCATTTGCAACGGCTTCCAGGCGCTGATCAAGCTGGGTCTGTTGCCATACGGTGAAATCAAGGCGCAAATGTCACCCGACGACCCGACGCTTACCTTTAACAGTGTAGGCCGTCACCAGTCCATGATGGTTCACACGCGAATCGCGTCGGTTAAATCGCCGTGGCTTGCTTCGGTGAATGTCGGTGATATTCACACGGTTGCAATTTCGCACGGCGAGGGACGCTTCTGCGTGAACAAGCAGACAGCCGAAAAGCTTATCGCCAACGGCCAGATTGCCACGCAATATGTCAATGATAAAGGCGAGCCTACGCTTGATATTCGCTATAATCCCAACGCTTCGGACTACGCAATCGAGGGTATTACCAGCCCCGATGGCAGAGTTTTCGGTAAAATGGGTCACAGCGAGCGCCGCGGCGACTATGTTGCGCTCAATGTGCCGGGCAATAAGGATCAGAAGATTTTCGAATCCGGCGTAAAATATTTCAGCTAAGTAGCTTAAAACAGAATATTTTAAAGCACCACTACGGTGGAATATCAATCATAAAGAACCCGGCTCGAACGATTAATTTCGTTCGAGCCGGGTTTATTATTGTTATTACTAATATTTGTGTCACGGAACGACACGCAGGTCGTTCCCTACAAAAAATAGGCATTTTTCACAGAAAAACTTTCTTTAATTGCAAATTTAGCGAAGCGCCATAGGCGTGCTAACACCTTATCCGCCACGGCGTAGCCGTGCCGCCGAGCATATGAAATATGCTCAACCCATAACGACGGTAGTCGCGTCAAGGGGAAGGCTTTAAGAGGAGACCACCGACGCGTCAATGGGAAAAGTTTAAAGTGGCAAGGATAACACAATGGCTTTGAATTATATGAGCTTGGCTCTATTCGATTGCCTCGCCGTTTTGGAGCTTGGTAAGGTTTGAAAGGACGGTGCGCAGGTAGTCGCGGTGAACGTAGAATTCGCCGAAGCCGTTCAGTGTGAAGAAAGCCTTGAGACTGCCGACCTCGTAGAATTCAAAATCGAGGATTTGGCCGCCGCGTGTTGTGACGATAAGCGAGATGTAGGGAAATGTGTTTTGCGACAGAGCTTCGTAGCCGTCGATGCAGACCGAAAGCAGGGATTTGTAAAAATATCGGAAGTTTTTGGTGTCGATTGCGGTGCCGTTACATGTGACGGCGAGCGTGTCGCCCTCGCCGCTGAGTGCGAAAGAGGCGGAGCCGCCCTGATAAATAAGGTCTATGGCAGCGATGCTGTCGATGTTTATCATGAAAATATTGCGATCGACGAATTTAATCAAATCCCATTCGAGATAGGCGATTTTGTCGGCGGAAATTTCGCCGATAAGGTCAAACAGCGGCGAGTAGACATAGTAGGTATTGTTGCCGGTTTTTCCGCTGAAATACAGAACGTATTCCACACCGCCATAGGTGTAGGATATTTCGTATTTCATGCCGGTTTTGAAGCCGTAATATGCCAGCTTTTCCTCGGTTATGCCGTAATCCAGCACGCGGTCGGCGCAGAATGAGATGAAGCTTTGCAGAATGGTTGTCATATTTTCCGACGACGGAGTGTAAGCGGCGGGATATGTCATTTTGTATTGGCCGTAAATCACGCTTTGCGCCTCTTCATCCGGACTCATTTTTTCGATATTTACAAACTGCTCGCCGTTTTTCTTAAGCGAAAAGGCGCTTATCGAGGTGTAGTCGGATTGGTCGATAGTAGGCACCATCAGCGGGAAAATGAAGTCCTGCGGTGTGCAGAACAGCGCAGATTCCAGCATTGTGTCAACCACATAAACCGCATCACGACCGTCCAGCATGGCGTAATAGCTGCCGCCTGTGGCCAGCTTGTCGCCGAAAAGCAGCTTGTGATACGCGCCGTCGGTGGTGGTGATTTCAACCGTGGCGCAAGCGGTTTCGGGCGTCAGGCCGTAGGTGGAAAGCTCGTCGTGAGCCTCCAGCTTTTCGATTGCCAGAAGGTAGGTGGCGGCGTTGGTGTAGAGCTGTTTTTGAAGCCGGGTGTTGTAAAGGTGCTTTTCGGCGCCGCGCAGATACATTGCACCGTCCTCGGCACGGAAAAACTCGAAGCCGCCGGCGGCGTTGGTGACCTTCAGTGAGGCAATGTCAGCCTCCTCCATGGGGTCGATGATGAACGGACGCCCTTGAGCATTGAGCATTTCACCGTGCGAGCCGCGCTGATCGGAAAAATTGCTTTCGATATCGGTGTCGTCGGGCTTTGTGACAATGAAGTAAAGCGGTATAAGCACTGCGATTGCAACGACGATTATAATAATCGGCAGAAATTTTTTCAGTTTCATTATCTGTGCCTCCGTTCAAGGAATACGACAAGTCCTGCGGCGGCAATGCAGAGCGGTATAACGGCAATTAAGAACCATGCCCAGCTTTCAACCGCGTTTTGGTCGATTTTTTCGAGCTGATAGCTGTCGAAAAGCTTGTAGCCGATATCAAGCGGAACTTTTTCCTGACCCATGATTTTCATGGCGTTGTAGAGGATGTTTTCGTTGCCGAAGCTGTTGGAGCCGATGTAGTTCGCGAAAGAATCGGTGGAAGCAACTAAAAGGTGGGAATACAGCTTTTCGTTGTTGACATAATCGTACTTCGAGGATAAAACCATAGTGTAAAACGGACCGTAAATTTCGGTTTGGTCGGTCAGCGCCGCAGATGCCTCGGCGCTGGTGGAGAGCACGGGATCAACGTAAATCGTGTCGTAGCTGTAGACAAAGGCGCCGTCGTCAGAAGTGGTTTTGTCGGTAAACAGAATGTCGATTGGCGCGGCGTTTGAGATAATGGTTCTGCCGGTGACATTGTTTGTCAGGGTTTTGCCGTACATTTCGCCCACCGGGGAAGCAATGGAGGTGTAGCCGTCCTGTGAGAGCGCGGCGGCCATATCCTTGATTTTACTGCCACGGTTGACTGCTATGCCGCGGGAGGCGAGAAGCTCCTCCAGCTCGGGCAGCTGAGCGGTGTTGTCGGCCGACAGAAATACCATGACGTGGCCGAAGTTGTTCATATAGTCATTGAGTATTTCAATTTCGGAAACGCCACCCTCTTTGGCGGTATTAAGGCCGAAAAAGTCGGTTGTGGGGTTGTTGATGACGATTATTTTGGTTTCGGGATTTATCGCTTCGAGAGAAATATCCTTTGCTTCAACGACAAATCCGGCGTTGGTGAACACCTCAAGCATAGCTGCGGGCACGGTTTCGCCGTGATTTTTTGTAAAGGTGACAACCGGCTGTGTTTCGTTGGTAACACTGAGAATAGCAGAGGTGAATTTCATTTCGCCGTTAAAGCCGACAATTGCAGAGCTTGAACCGTCGGAGTTGATGACGAAAAACGACTGCAAAGGCAGAACCTTGTAGCGAAGCGAGCTTTCGACTATAACAGACGTTGTGCTGATATTGCCGCTTTCGCGGTATTTGTTGATCTGGGCGGGGTAGCGCACCATGTCGATATATTCGAGCTTAATATTCGGGAATTTTTGAGCGTAGCTTTCGGCACACTCCATGATGTATTTGCCGGTATCGGTTTCGCCGACCTTGTCGATAGGCTGAAGAAACTTGATTGTAACCTCGGTATCTATGCCCTCGAGCGCCTTTTCGGTTGCCTCGGTAATGGTGAAAACGCGCGAGGAGGTCATGTCGTATTTAAGATTGTATTTGTCGTCCAGGGCGGTGAAAATAAGGTTTACCACGATGACCAGCACGACAAAAACAATTGAAAAAATCATTGCGACAGAGCCGTACTTGAATTTTCGGGAGTTAAATATATTTTTTATTTTCACGTTAATCACTCCCATCTTCTTTTTTCATAAACACGTATTGTCAGGAAAAGAAATACCACGATAATGGAAATATAGTAGAATATTGCGCTTAGGCTGAACAGCCCGTAGGAGAAATCGCTGTAGCGGTCGAAAACCGACAGCCATTTTACCAAAACTCTGAGCGGTGCAAAATCAATTCTTGTCGAAACAAGGCTGAGTGAGAGCATAACAAATATCGCAAAAATCGAAACAATCGCCGAAACAAGCTGATTCTCGGTTAACGACGAGATGAAAAGACCGATTGCGATAAAGGCGCCGCCCAAAAACAGCACGCCGACTGCGCTTGATATGATGGCCGCGGTGTTTATGGTGTCGCTGTAGAGGTATAGCACCGCAAATTCCAGACAGGAAATCAGAAATGTGCCGGCAAAAAGCACAAATGCCGCAAGAAATTTTGCAAAAATCACTTCAAAAAGGCTTACCGGAGCCGTAAGAAGAATTTGTTCGGTTTTGAGCTTTTTTTCTTCGCTCAACAGCTTCATTGTCAAAAGCGGCACAAGAATGATGTAGAAAAATATCATTATGGTGAAGTAAAAGCTTACCGAGCTGCTTTGCAGCATCAGAGTTGTAAAGCAGAATACCGCGCCGGAAATGGCAAGGTAAATCGCCATAAAAATATATCCGATGGGGGAGGTAAAATAAGCTTTAAGCTCACGCTTGAATATTGCGCTCATTCGGCGGTCGCCTCCTTTTTGTGGCGGTTGTCGCCGTCCACAAGATTTATAAATATGTCCTCAAGGCTTGCGCCGGCGCTTTCAAGACCGATAAGCGGCCAGCCCTTTTCGCACAGCATGTAAAACAGCGGCTTTCTTATATCGACCGTCGCGGAGGACTGTATAAGATAGGTTGCGCTGTCGTCTGATTGGTTTTCATTGGCGATTTCGGCGTAGGTAACGTCGGGCATTGCCTTGAGCGCGCGCAGAACAGCCTCCGACGGACCGCAAATTTTAGCCAGCACCTTGAAGCGGTTGGAAACTATGTGCTGAATATCCTCGGCTTTTTCGTTGGCGACGATGACGCCTTGGTTAATAATGACAATGCGGTCGCACACTGCCTGAACCTCCGGCAGAATGTGCGAGGAAAGTATAACGGTGTGATTTTTGCCGAGACCCTTTATCAAATTGCGTATGTCGATTATCTGTTTGGGGTCAAGGCCTACCGTTGGCTCGTCGAAAATCAAAACCGGCGGATTTCCGATCAGCGCCTGGGCTATGCCGACGCGCTGCTTATAGCCCTTGGACAGGTTTTTGATAACGCGGTTGTACACATCTTTAATGCCGACAACATCGCATATTTCCAAAATATGCTTTTTCTTTTTGAGTTTACATTCTTTCAGATCGTACACGAAGGACAGGTACTCACGCACCGTCATATCAAGATAGAGCGGCGGATTTTCGGGCAGAAAGCCGATTTTCTTTTTGGCCGCAATAGGGTTTTCGAGTATGTCTATGCCGTCTATCTTTGCGTTGCCGCCGGTGGCCGAAAGATAGCCGGTCAGAATGTTCATGGTAGTGGTTTTACCGGCACCGTTCGGGCCGAGAAAGCCCACGATTTCGCCCTTTTCGACGCGAAAAGAAACGTCGTTCGCGGCGGCCTTCTTGCCGTACAGCTTGGTTATATGGTTAAGTTCTACCATACAGGCAGCCTCCTTTCAAATATCCACCTTACAATATACCACGCAAAATCAAACTGGATTTTAATAATAAGTAAATAAAAAACAGATATTGCCGTAAACCTGAGCTTTTTCGGCAATATCCGCTTTTAAATGCGTTTTTTGTTATTCTACGGGGTATGCGATGGTTGTCATGAGCGCCATTCCGCCCGCCGAGGTGTCAAGGCGGCTGTACTGGCAAACGATTTCGGTGTTGCTTTCAACAAGAATGGCGTACGGAACATCGCGAATAATCATCTTGCCGTCCTTGGAACGGATCTTGTCGAGGCGAACATGATGGGTTCTTTTTGCGCCGCAGAAGCTTTCAAAATCGCAGATGGGGTCTCTGTCTTCGTAGTAGAGGGTGAATTTGAGCACGGCGTCAACGTCGGTCGTATTCAAAACGCAGATTGCCTCGTGCGAAAGGTTTTCATTCTTGGAAACGGAATTGAGAAATGTGTCGGCGATAAGCCAGGTCTTTTTGCCGTAATTTGCCATAGTGGTAGCTCCTTTCAAATGTTTTCTATATTCTATCACATTTTTTTGAAAAATGGAATAGATATTTGAAAAAATAAAATATTTTTTCGGATTTTGCAAAATCAGAGCTTGTTTTGTAAAAAAAGACCTCCTGTCGGAGGTCTCAGACTGTCGAGAAAGCCGTGAGAGCGCACATAAATAAAAAAGAAAAATACTAATATAAAGCAAGCAGTAATTTATAAACGACGCACAATATATCGAATATTGTGTGTCGTTGTGTGCTTTTTGTCGCCGCAAGCCCTATCGTACCTTTGTACGCCGACAGGCTTGCGGCAACAAAATCTCCCAGCCTTTTCGAAAGTCCATCAGTGTGTCGATGACACACCGAGACCTCCTGTCGGAGGTCTTCAAAATATAGATTTTTCGCGGAAAAATCGACCGCAATTGCAAATTACGCATTTAGCGAAGCGCCATAGGCGCGTCAACACCTCATCCGTCAGCCTACGGCTGCCACCTTCCACTCAAGGGGAAGGCTTTAAGAGGAGGCAAACGTCCGCGTCAAGGGGAAGGCTTTAATTGTGGGCTTTAACCGCGCTTTCGGCAAAGCTGTTGTCAACAATGGCAGAGAACGGGACTTTGCTTTCCAGCTCACCGGCAGTGGAAATTATGTCTTGAAGCCGCATGAAGCTTTGCTCGTTCATGGCGGGCGTTTCGCACCAGGCGTCGATGGAAAGATAGCGCTCCACAACGGTGGTCAGTACGTCAAGCTCGGTGTCCGGAAAAGAGGGCTGGATGGCTTTTGCAACCTCCGCGGCGGGGTTTTCACGTATCCACTTTTGCGCGCGATAAATGGCGTTGGTGAATTTTTGAATAATCTCGGGATTTTTGTCGATGAAGCTGCGGTTGGCGTAATATGCCGTGTAGGGTACGTCACCGCCTGCCTCGCCGATGGAAGCTACAATGAAGCCCTTGCCCTCTTTTTCCAGCACGGAGGCCGTCGGCTCAAACAATGCCACATAGTCACCGGTGCCGCCGGAAAACGCGCCCGCCAGCATGGAAAATTGTATGCTGTCGTCAAACTTCAGGTCGTTTTTTGTGTCAATGCCGTTTTGCTTAAGGATATATTCAAAGGTCATATACGGCACGCCGCCCTTGCGGCCGGGCAGTATGTGCTTGCCCTTTAAATCCGTGAATTTGAAGCTGTCGTTCGGTTCACGCGCCACAAGAAATGAGCCGTCGCGCTGAGTCAGCTGGGCAAATACCGTCGGTTGGTCATTACGTCCCTCGTTATATACGTAGATTGCCGCTTCGGGTCCCGAAAAGCCTATGTCGACCGAACCCGAAAGCACTGCCGCCATTACCTTGTCGGCGCCCTCACCTGTCGCAAAATCCAGCTCCAGTCCCTCGTCCTCAAAAAAGCCTTTGTTTATCGCCACATATTGCGGCGCGTAAAACACCGAATGCGTAACTTCGTTGACGCTTACCTTGACAAGCTTTGCGTCCTCCTTACAGCCGGTCAGCAGAGCCGCCGAAATAAGGCTCAGCAAAAGACAAAATACCGTTATTGTTTTTTTCATGTTTATCTCCTCTCAATGCCTCGGACTTATAGCGCCGAGAACTGCTTTTTCAAGCAGTACAATACATTTGTACATCAACAGCGCCATCAGCGCCAAAATGAATACGCTTGCCATGACAAGATCCATCTTGAAAACCTGGCCGCCGTAAACGATAAGATAGCCCAGTCCACCCTTGGAAACCAAAAATTCGCCCGCAATAACGCCGACCAGCGACAGTCCGATGCTGATTTTCAGCGAATTGAAAATCGTGACAAGGTTTGCGGGAAAAACGATTTTTGCGAAAATTACGCGCTTTGTGGCTCCGAACGACCGCGCCATGCGGATTTTTTGCTTGTCGGTGGCAACATAGCCGTTGAGCACCTCGAGTACCGTTACAATCAGCGATATTGCAAGCGCCATGACGATAATTGCCTTTTCGTCGGCGCCGACCCAGATTATGATAACAGGTCCGAGCGCTATTTTCGGCAGGCTGTTGAGCACCACAAGATAGGGCTCGCTTATGCGGTAGACCGTTTCGTTCCACCACAGCCCTACTGCGACGATAACGCCGATGATACTGCCCAAAAGAAAACCGGTAACGGTTTCAAGACAGGTTATGCCGATGTGCCGCAAAAGGTTACTTTCGCTCACGGAAAGCAGTGTCCGCGCAATGCGTGACGGACAGCTCATTATGAAAGCGTCGATTATGCCCAGACGCGCGGTTATTTCCCACAGAGCCAGAAAAATCACCAACAGCATTATGCGGAAAAATGTGATTTTATTCTTTGTGTGCCGCTTTTGTGAGAGATATTTCGCCCTTTCGACAGAAATTTCTTCCATAATATTATATAGTCACCTCCCTTGATTTATCTCGTTCCACAGCAAATTGAAGTACCCCGAAAAGCGACTGTCGTTGCGCCGCTCCATGGGCGTCAGCGGAATGTCCACCGTGTGCACGGCGCGCACGGTTGCCGGCCGAGGCGTCAGCACGATTATTCGATCCGAAAGGCTGATGGCTTCCGGTATGTCATGCGTTACAATCAGCGTTGTCATGCCCTCGCGCCGCAGTATTTTCCATACGTCCTCGCTGACCTTCAGTCGGGTTTGGTAGTCCAGCGCCGAAAACGCCTCGTCCAACAGCAAAATCCGCGGCTTTATCGCCAATGTGCGGATCAGCGCCACTCTTTGGCGCATGCCGCCCGAAAGCTGGGACGGATATTTTTCGCTGAATTCCTCAAGACCGTATTCCGAAATCAGCCTTCGCGCGTACTCCAAGCTTTCGGCAGTCAGCGTTCCGCGGATTTCCAGTCCCAAAACCACGTTTTTTCGGATACTTCGCCAGTCCAGCAAATTGTCGGTCTGCATCATGTACCCGATGTCGGGGCTTACGCCGCTGACGGCTCGGCCGTCCAGCATAACCTTGCCGTCGGTGGCTTTTTCAAGTCCTGCGATTATCGAAAGCAATGTGGATTTTCCACAGCCCGACGGCCCGATAATGCTTACGATTTCGCCTTCTTTTATCGAAAAGCACACATCTCGAAGCGCTTCGACCTCGCCGTTGTCCGCCTGATATTTACAGCATAAATTGTCGGTTTTTAAAATGTCGCCTATAAAAATCACCTCTTGCTATAGTATATTGCTCTCGGCGGCATTTGTGAATGCGGTGCTTGAAACCACCGTGGGCAAAAAAATAAAGCCTTTCCGTCGGAAAGGCTGCAATTTGAGCTTGGTTTATTCGGGGTGGAGTGAAGAATCTTTGGCGGTTTTACCGGAAATTTCACTCAGGTGCTTTTTTAATACAAGGTTGATGTATTGCGACAGCGAGCGGTCGTCGTATTCCGCTTCCTCTTTGATTTTTTCGAGAATATCACTGTCAATTGTAATGCTTATCTTTTCTTTCAACGGTCTCATCCTCTCACTCCTTTTGTACTTTTATTCTATTATACGATTTTTTTGAAAATATGTATTGACAAATCGGATTTAGTAGGATATAATAGTATAAAGGGCGATAGTCCGTATATGTTTCTGATACAAAATAAAGCGCAAATGAGGTGATAGTGTTTAAAAAATGTGTCTGCACGGTAAATAATGTGCAAAAGTATTTTAAGGAGGACTTTCAATGAAAGCAAAGAGACTTTTGACAGTTTTATTAGCAGTCATTATGAGTATTTTACCAATGGCAGAAACGCTTGTTTGCCTGGCGGCAAATGGGCAAGGGGAAGCGGAAGCAGAATTGTTTGAAAACGATTCCGTTGAAACTTGTCATACCATGATTAATGATTGGTTTAGTGAAAAAATTTCGCTTATGTCGGAAACGGAAGATGAATACACATATTTAAATGAAGTTCTGGATAAGTATTTTGAACTTCGTATTGTGTCGTTAACCGATTCTGATATTGTCAGCGAAACATATCTATCTGAGACTGTTTGTGAAGCAGAAAGCACCAGAAGAGAGCTAATTCTGCAAAAGCAAGCCGATACTCTTATAGAAATAACAGATGCGGATTCAAACCTCGAAATCAACGAAATCATAGAAAACGATGATGGTACTGTGACGGTAACCTGTTATGAGTGGACATTCTATGATTATGATGATCTTGAAGTTGAGGGAAACGGATTGAATGTTGCGGGCTTTGGAACGGAGCATGAAATCACATTGGAATGCGTTGACGGAACATGGGTAATTGTTTCCGATGTGAATAATGATTCTTTTGTCGGAACAAAAACAAACGAATATGAAGATACGGAAGAACTGCCGAATTTCGATGATGCCGAACAGTCTGAAACCGAAAGTATCGAATTATTCGCCGCATACGACCCGCAAGCAGCCGCAGATTATGCCGATAAGTATGCAAAAAGCTACAATACGTCATATTTTAACTTTGCAGATTACGGCGGCGACTGTACTAATTTTGTGTCGCAATGCAACTACGCCGGCGGCATACCACAGGTAGTAGGTTCAGTATACGGTTCAGACGGTTGGTTTTATAAAGCATCAAATAACCGTAGTGCTACATGGACCGGTGTTTCGAGGCACAGAACGTGGTTTGCAAATAACCACGGAACCTTAATAGGTTCGGCGTCGGCATCGCAGATTTACAAAGGCAATCCGGTTTACTATTCCAACGACGGAAACGACTGGGAACACGCCGCAATTTGTGTGGGTTACAATTCGGAGGGTACACCTGTCGTAAATGCGCACACTAACGACGTATACCATGAAAAGTATACCTTGGGTTATCCCTATGTCAGCACGGTACAAATTACCGGTACAGGTTCCGGCGGCGGTTCGACTGGTAGTTTGACGGATAGCCAAATTCGTGCGCATATGCAAACTTATTACAATAAGGCTTTATCGTTATATTCGAGCGATAGCTTTGACGGCTATTGTGGCGATTGTGTTGCTTATCAGCTTTGGGCGTTGCAAATTAACACTTCAAAAGTTGGTGCCAATGGAAACGATACATACAACAAATATGCCGCGATGAGCAAAACTTCGGGCGGATATACTATCAATAAGTACCCCGCAACATCGTGTTCGATGAATTCTGCATTAAATATATTGGATAATGCTTCTGATTCAGCGTATACCTATGCCGCTATGAATTTTGAAAAAGGTAGTAATGGCAATACGTTTGGACACACATTGCTTGTGTATGCTGTTATTGACGGTATGGTCTATTACACTGAAAGTTTTGCAATTTCTTCAATGAATTATTCCGTATACGGTGTTCGCTCGATAAGCAGTTTTTGCTCGGCATACAGCTCGTCATATGGATATGAATACGAAGGAATGATTTGGTTTACGGGTAACGGTTCTGCTTCAACTAACACTTATGCCACTATTGAAAACGGCACCTATTACCTTAACAATGGCGGCTATTGCTTGAACTTGGCGTCCGACGCTCAAGGCGGCGGTACATTGAACGCAAGTAACGGTTCGCTTAACACCAACATGAAGTTCAATGTCACGAAAGACGGAAACTATTACAAAATGGCTGCTGTAGGTTCTTCAAAAGGCTATTTGGTAAATTCGTACTGGTTGACTTACCCATACACTTCGACTTGCGACGGTGACGAATTGAGCCTTTGGGAAAACACAAACCACGCTTCGCAACGCTGGTATTTCGAAGTATGCGGCAACGGCTATTTGATTCACCCTGGCGACAATACCGGTCTTTCATGGACGCGCAATACTTCCACAAACAAAGTGTACTTGAAAACAACTACCAAGGCTTCAAATCAGATATGGAATGTTGTGAGCGCACAGCAATGTACTGTTTACTTCAACGGAAACGGCGGTTCGGCGTCGTCTTCAAGTAAAACGGTAACCTACGGCTCGAGCTATGGTACGCTTCCGACAGCGTCGAGAGCGGGATACACGTTCAAGGGCTGGTACACTTCGGCGAGCGGCGGCAATCAGATAAGCTCCGGCTCTATTGTAAGCACCGCCTCGAATCATACTCTGTATGCGCAGTGGACGCCGGAGAGTTATACTGTAACCTTTGATGTACTCGGCAGTGCGTACTCAAGCAAGTCGGTAACGTATGGTTCGACTTACGGTGAAATGCCAACACCGACGAGAACAGGATATACGTTTAGTGGCTGGTATACTGCGGATAGCAAACGGGTTACCGCAAGTACTACAGTAGGCGTAACAGCCAACCATACCCTTTATGCATTTTGGTCGGTTAATAGCTATACTGTAAGCTTTAACGGAAACGGCGGTACGGCTTCGACATCGAGTAAAACTGTAAGCTACGGTTCGACTTACGGTACGCTTCCGACAGCATCGAGAGCGGGATACACGTTCAAGGGCTGGTACACTTCGGCGAGCGGCGGCAATCAGATAAGCTCCGGCTCTACTGTAAGCACCGCTTCGAATCATACACTGTATGCGCAATGGACGGTAAACGGTTATACCGTCACATTCAATGGTAACGGCGGTACGGCTTCGACATCGAGTAAAACTGTAAGCTACGGTTCGACTTACGGTACGCTTCCGACAGCATCGAGAGCGGGATACACGTTCAAGGGCTGGTACACTTCGGCGAGCGGCGGCA
>CAYWMF010000005.1:2757-15620 GCA_964459175.1 uncultured Oscillospiraceae bacterium | reverse complement strand
GGGCAGGTGGTATCGACATAGCGGATCCCGCGGCGCTTTAGCTCGTCGTAAATATCGACAAGCGAGCCGTGAGCGCGCAGAATGATGACGGAATTTTGCGGATCGACGGTATCCAGCTCGTCGGCCGATATGATTTTGACGCCCTTTTGCTCAAGCTCGGCGTTGAAATCATCGTTGTGGATAATTTTGCCGAGAGTGTATATTTGCGCGTCATTTTTTTCCAGCTCGCGGTAAATCATTTCCACCGCGCGGCGCACGCCGAAGCAGAACCCGGCGAGCGAAGATTTTATAATTTTCATGTAACCTCCCAAACAAAATCAGAAATGCGCAATTGGCAATTAAGGAAGATTTTGCAAAGCAAAATCAACATTATTCGTCCATGTCACCGTTGTTGATTATGACTTTAAAACGCCGTAAAAATGCTCGAAAAATGCCGCGGTATCAACCTTTGTAACCGCCTTTATTTTGCCGCTTGGGTCGGGAGTGACGCTGTTTGCACCGTAAAGCTGCGGATTATCCACAATAACCTCGGCATTGACGCGGCTGAATTCGAACAGCTCGGGCTCGAAAATCATCACCGCCGCCAGCGGATCGTGATACGACACGCGGTCACTGCGGGTAAACCACTCTTCGGCGAACTTAAACACCGGCACAAGTAAAGGAATTTCAAGATACGGCGCGTGAAGCTCCTTGGGGACAAACACGGCTCGCGTAATGTCGGCGCCGATCGCCCAAAAATCACGCGGCGCGCGGTCGTACACCATACGTGCGGCATGCGGATCACAGCGATTGTTCCACTCGATAAGCGGATTTTGCGGATCTTTTTGCTTGAAACAGCCGCCCATTATTACAAGGCGCTTGAGGAGCAACGGAATTTCGGGGTCTATGGCGAAAAGCAACGCGACGTTGGTCAACGGTCCGATAGCCAAAAGCGTTACCTCGCCGGGGTTTTCGCGTATGGTTCTACGCATAAAATCCACGGCAGTGTTAGGCAAAAAATCGCTTCTGTGCTCAAAGCCCGCCAGCTTTTCGTATTGGTTCGCTATATTTTGCAGCAACGGGCGCACAAGCGGCAAATCCGCACCGGGGTGAATCGGTATGTCGGGGCGGCCGGCATTAATGCAAATGGCGCTGGCCATCTCGGCACGCTTGACAGCCTCGCCGCTGACGGTGGTGATGCCCAACAGCTCGCAACTTTTTTGTGCCAAAAGGTAGGCTATAGCAAACGAATCGTCAATATCTGTGCCCAAATCGGTATCAATAAGTATTTTTTCCATGCGTTTTCCTCATTCGATCGTAATTTTTCCCACATTATAGTATATTCCGTCGCGAGGTGCGTCGGTGGCAAGGTATATTCCGCTCACATTTTGGCTGTATATGCCAATCTCGATGTCATAATCGCCCTTTTCGATGCTTTGCGGCAGGGTGACACCGACGGTGTTTGTCTGCTTACCGGGCAACCAGTTGCGAATATCAATTCCGGTGGCAAGCTCGTGGCATTTTTCGCCCTTAAGGCGTATTTTCAGCGGCACACGGCGATAAATCGGCGCAACACCGATATTGTCTATGCCCAAAGTAAATTCCGCAACGTCGCCGGGCGCGGCGGTTTCGGGGTATTTGAAGAAATCAACGGCGAAATGGTAGCCCATTTTGCTGACCCAGTAGTCGATTTGGTCCCGCCATTCGAACGGTATCGGCAGTGACTTCAGATTCATGGTGCTGATGTGTGCCTTGAGGGTGTAGTCGATAACCGCGTCAAGGCTCCAGCCCTTGCGCTTCCATTCGCCTGCCCACCAATAGGCCTCGAACGACACCGGCGCGCGCTTCCACAGCTCGGTGTTTTGCAAAAGCATCGGCGGGTAGAAAACATTTGTGTGTCGCGGCTCGCCCAAGCCGTCGCCGCGCATGCCCACATCGGCAATCTCGTTGGCGTAATAAAGCAGCTCGGGGCGGGACAGCTGGCTCATCAGCCGAGTATTCTTGAAAACATCAAGGTATGTATCGACAATGCTTTTCAGCGCTTCCGGTGAGTACAGGTGCAAATTGTGACCCTCGCCCCAGCTTCCCGGCAACGAAATATCCATCGCATCAAGCGTCGGATCGCCGTCAAAGCGCTCGCCCAAGCGGCGCACCGCCTGCGTGAACAGCTCAAGAAACAGCGGGTCGGTGGGTGAGTCCTTGACCCTCATGCCGTCGGGACGCTCGGGGCAGGGGATAAGCTCCTTCAGCCAGCTCGGCACATCGTCACAGGCGCGAGTGCTGTGCGCCATCAGGCGGAACATGACGGTTTGACCGTGTGCCTTTGCCTTGTCCAGAATATCCTGAACGAAAGCGTAGTTGTAAACGCCTCTTTGCGGCTCGAATTCTTTCCACAAAATGCGGATATATGCGACCGACGTGTCGGGATAATAACCCTGCTCGCGGCCGTTTTGCTCGACATATTCGGGCACGGGGTAGCATTCGTAATGCTCGGTTTCGCAATAGTTGTTTTCCGGCAAAACCACGCAGTCGGAATACAGCGCCTCGCCGCGGAAATGCTGGAAACTGACAATGCCGATATAGGGATTTTGCGCCTCTTCGCGCTTGTAGTTGAAATATCTTGCAGCAGTCGGGGGTTTGATCATAATGTGCTCCTTTTCGTTCGAAAAATTGTATGCTATTGTCAATGCAATAAGTAATTTGGCAATATTGATGCTGCGGCGTAGCTGTGCCCTCGCAATTAATGCAGATTTTCACAAATCTGAAATCTTTTTTCATTATCAAATATATTGTATCACAAAAATTCGGAAAAAGCAACATATTCAGCTTAATTATTTAAAATAATTGCCACCAAGCGCGAAGCCGTGCTTTACAGCCCCACAGCCGATGACGACAAAGCAACGCAAAAAAAGAAGCTACCTGACGGTAACTTCCGATAAACAGCATATTTGAAGACATTCCTATATTGGCATATCCAAATCAAGTTTCACGGTCGAGGGTCGAACCCTCCTCGCAACCCATATACAAGCTCACGCTGTTTCACTGTAATGCGCCGAAGCGCGATGCCGGAAGCGGGGGTCGAACCCGCACGATATCGCTATCACTGGATTTTGAGTCCAGCACGTCTGCCAATTCCATCATTCCGGCAAAAATATTTACTTGCGAAGCAAGGCTTTATGCATATATTATACCATGAAGCAAAAATGCTTGCTTGCAAGGGCATTTTTGCGAAGCCGTAAATATTGCAGTCGCGCGAAGAGCGCGACAAGGGCGATAGCCCAAAGACTTGCGAAGCAAGGCTTATGCATATATTATAACACATTCCTCGCCAAATTGCAATAGTTTTTGAAAAAAATATTTGAAAGAAGCGCAAATAAAATCAGACTGTCGGGAAGACCACTCGCAGGAGCGACTTTCCCTACAGTCTGAGTCTCGACGGACTTATCGGGTTTACTCCGGCCAAATGGGGTTGCCGATGGCGGCAGGGCAACCATCGCGCTCGCGCAGTACTTCGACGCGGTAGAAACGGCGATTTTTCAGCTTTATGGCGATTTTGAACGGAATTGTCGCAAGCGGCGCCGAGTATGCCAGCCCTTTATCGGTGATGATGTCAACGCGGTAATTCTCGTTTGGGTCAAAGCGCAACTCGTGCGCGTCGTTTACCTCGACCAAAAGCCGAGCGCCGTCCTCATATTTGACGGTGCCGCCGACAGGCGTGTCGCCGATGCACATTTTGATGCCGATACAGCCGGAATTGAAGTCGCCGCGGCGCAGCTGTCTGACGTAGGCGGGACCGTTCTTTTCGGCCGAATAAACCACGTTTATGCCCTTGCTGTTGGGGTCGAAATGGACGTCGGCAGTGGCGGAATTATACATTTTATAGCCTTTTTCCAGTATTTTCAGCCACAGCTTGTAGTTTGAAATCGTGTGCTCGTTGAGTGAGCAATCGAAGCTCGAATTGTAGATAATTTCCATGGTCGTGCCGTCGCCGAAATAAAAATCGTCCGTGTTGTCGCTGAACATTTGCTGCTTGGGGTGCGGATGAACAAAGGCGCCGCCCTCCTGCAAAACCGCTTGCTTTACCTGCATGAAGCGGTCACGGTCAACGCGCTTGTAAATGTAGGTGCCCTCGATGCCGCCCTCAAACTCGAACACATCGGGAAAGCGCTCCAAAATCCGTTTCAGCGCGTCTCTTTCCTGAAAAACCATAAGATAATGGAAGGTGAGCTTGGGCTCATGCCATAGGCCCGCAGGCTCGGTTCCGTACAAAAAGTACTCCGGGTCGAAGCTGTCCGGGTACATATGGCGCACCTGGCGGTGATCCATCAAGCCCACAAAGTCCATTTTCAGTTCTTTCATGGCCGCCAGCCATTGCTCCTGCGTGGTTTCGCCGTCGCTGGTGCCGCCGGAGGCGCTGTGCACGTGAAAGTCGCCGTAATAGGCCTTTCGACCGTTGTACAATTTGTCGAGCGGCGAAAAATCCGGCGCCTCGACAAGCTCGTGCAAATCGGACTCAAATTCAAAATTCGGGATAATGTGCTTAGGGCGCGCTAAAATCGAATTGCAGCTTTTTTCCATTTTGTGCCTCCGTGTATGTAATTTCAAATTATTTGCGTTACCACGCCGTTTTTGTTGTTTTGCACAACGCCGTCAAGCGTGAGGTTTTCAATCTTGGTGTTGGCCAGCACGGCGTATTGCGAGGTCTCGGAAACGATATTTTTCAGCGAAATGTCGTGCAAATCGCCGTCTTGACAGCTGCTTCCGTAGCCGGTGTAAAGCTTGACGGTCGCTTCGCGGCCGCCGTCTCCGCAGTCGATTATATTTTCGATTTCGATGTTGTAAACCTTGTTTCCGTTGGCGGTAAGGCAGATAACGCCATGGCACAGTCCGCCGGTCAGAATGTTTTTTATAGTGATGTCGTGAATGTCACGGTCGGCGCCGATGCCCAAACAGCCGTACGGCTCGTTGGGGTAAAGATAATTTTTAAAGGGATATTCCTTTTTGCCGGGCGTGGCCAGCGCCGTGCAGGCGACGGTATCGTCGGAGGTCGAGCCGGTGATGTTCTCGACCCTGCAATGATGACAGCCGGAACGAAAATCCACGCCGTCGCCGTTTTTGACGTCGGAATGAATCTCCAAATCGTGCAGGTAAACGTCATGGCAGGCGTCAAAGGATATCGCCCAGCTCATGGTTTGCGAAAGCGCCAAATTCGCAATTTCAATTCCCTCGCCCAGCGCAAAGGTGAACATATGGGTACGCCAGCCCCAAAAATCGCCGGTCATGCGTTGTTCGTTTTTCAAAACCGGGTGAAAGCCCGACCGCGGGGAATCCGTGCCGACGATTGCGGCGTTGTTTTTACCTATTATTTTAATGTTTCGCTGTGGCTTAACCTCAAGCGGCGCGCCGTAAGGGCTTTTGGGGTCAACAATGATACCCGCTCCGCGGAATACGTTGTCGAATACGCCGTCGTTTTGCTTGAGCGTACAGCCGTCGAGTATAACTTCCGTGTCGCTTGGCAGGACAATCGCGCGGTCAAGGCGATATTCGCCCGGCGCGAAAACAATCGTTCTGCCGCCCTCGGCCCGTGCGGCGTTCAGGCAACGGTCGATGGCGTCGCTCGGCGATATTTCGCCGTGAAAATAATCGTTAATACAAAAAATCTTGTTAATATTTTACCTGTTTTACGCCTGAGCTGGCTTATTCAATGCGCTGATACGGAGTCACGCAAGCGTGCCACATAAGCTTGCTTGCAAACCCGATAACCTCATGCGTGCCCTCTGAAATTTGCGGGCAAATTCTCGATTATGGTTGATTTTCCACAAAAAATTCCCATTTTATCTGTAGGGAAGCGGCTTGCCGATCCCGAAATAAGATTATAATTCGCGATTCGCATTAGCGCAGCGTGAATTTAAATTTCTGCCTATATTCTACCACACTTTCGCCGTTTTTTCAATATGTTTTAAAAATTTATCGGCGGCGTGCCATTTATTTGCTTTTTTGTGCCGAAAGCGTGGTCGGATTTTCAAAAGCTATTGACAAAGAAATAAAATAATGGTACAATCTAAAGTATAAAAATGCAAAAAAGCTTTAAAAAAGGAGATACAATTATGTACGATTTTCCCATAGGCGTAAGACTTGAATCCTTCCGACTGTCAAGAAGCGAATCTATCAAAAAAGCGGCCGAGCTCGGCCTTAAGGGCATTCAGATGTCGGCCACCGAGGGCGAAAACGAGCCTGCCGCGCTCACTCCCACACAGCGTAAGGCGCTCAAGGACGAGGTTGCGTCCTACGGCATGGTTTTTTCCGCGCTTTGCGGTGATTTCGGCAAGGGCTTCGGCAATCGCGAGCTCAACGCCGAGCTTATCGAAAAATCCAAGCGCATAGTAGAGCTGGCAAAGGATCTGGGCACCGATATTGTCACCACCCACATCGGCGTTGTGCCTAACGACAAAAATCACGAAAGATACAAAATCATGCAGGAGGCTTGCTTCGAGCTGTCCCGCTTTGCCGACAGTATGCAGGCGCATTTTGCCATTGAAACCGGCCCCGAAACTGCCGACACACTGAAAATGTTTTTGGACGATTTGGGCTCCACCGGCGTGGCGGTAAATCTTGACCCCGCAAACTTCAAGATGGTTACCGGCGACGACCCGGTTGCCGCGGTTTACAAGCTCAAAAAATACATTGTGCACACTCATGCCAAGGACGGCAATAAGCTTCGCGAGTCAAACCCCGAATACATTTACCGCGCCGTTCATCCCGTGCCGGAGGAAATCGCCGGTATTAAATTCTTCGAGGAGGTTCCGCTGGGCAGCGGAAGCGTGGATTTCCCCAACTATCTCAAGGCGCTGGAGGAAATCGGCTTCAAGGGCTTTTTGACTATCGAGCGCGAGGTTGGCGAGGATCCTGCCAAGGATGTTGCCACCGCTTACAATTTCCTCAAAAAGACCATTGCCGAAAACTGATTTTAGGTTGCATCGGATAAATGCACTATTGCAAAATAATGAGAGCCTCTGCCGTAATGCGGGGCGCTCCGAACATATGATACACCACTTATCATTAAATAAGTTAGGAGAAAATAATTATGAAACTTTCCGTCAGCTCGTATTCGTTCAGCCAACGCCTCGGCACGGGCGAAATGACATATCTTGATTGCGTTTCCAAGGCCAAGGAGATGGGCTTTGATGCCATAGAATTTTTGAACATGAAAAGCGAAACTCTTGAGGATCAGAAAAAGGAGGCGCGCGCCCTGCGCGAAAGAGCTGCCGAGGTCGGCATCGAAATCAACGCCTATACCATCGGTGCATCGCTGTACAACGATTCGCGCGAACAAATGGATGCCGAAGTGGAGCGCCTGAAGGGTCAGGTTGAGGTTGCCGCCGAGCTGGGCGCCAAGCTTATGCGCCACGACGTCTGCTATACGCTGTCCAAAACCGGCAACGGTCGAAGCTTTGACCTCATGCTGCCGTTTATCGCGGACAACGCCCGCCGCGTCACCGAGTACGCGCAGACCCTCGGCGTCAAGACCTGCAGCGAAAATCACGGCTTGATTGCGCAGGATAGCGACCGCATGGAACGCCTGTACAACGCAGTCAACCACGAAAACTACGGCCTTTTGGTGGATATGGGCAACTTCATGTGTGTTGACGAGGATCCCGCCGCCGCCGTCAGCCGCGTCGCACCCTACGCCATCCACGTTCATGCCAAGGACATGGCGCGCCGCAGTAAGCCGCTTGCCGGCCACAGAATCGAAACCCGCGGCTGTAATTATTTGCGCCCCTGCGCGCTTGGCGAGGGCGATGTGCCGATCGAGCAATGCATCCGCATTTTGCTCAAGGCCAACTACGACGGCTACCTTTCGCTTGAATACGAGGGCGCCGAGGACTGCATCGAGGGCATCGAAAAAGGCCTGAAATTCCTGAAAAATATCCTGTAAAAAGGTATAAAACCCTGCTGTCCGAGAGCTTTTGATAGTTGAAAGAAACAATTGCAAAGAGATATCACAAAACGGTAAGCCATAGCTTACCGTTTTGTGATATTTCAGTGTGTCGATAAAGTATCGGCACACTGCCGGATTTTCGAAAAGTCAGGGATATTTTGCATCTGCGCGGAGGTACGATATGGCTTGCAAAGGCAAAATGTGAGCAACGGCGCACAATATATCGAATATTGTGCGCCGTTTTGTGCAATATTTAAATTATTTTGCGTATGCCATTGTCATCATGTGTGTAAGCGCTTTCGCTTCCTTTATGCCGCAGCCGTCCAAAATGTTGCCCGTCATGAACTGTACAATCGGCGCGGGCAAATCGGCGCCCACCTCGACCTCGACTTCGGCACCGCCGGTGGCCTCGCTGCATTTCACAACGTGATTGCCCACCATGCGAACATAGCCGTTTTCGCCGAACACTTCCAGTGTTACGGGGGAATGTCTCGACACGAATCCGGTTTCGTTGACGGCTATCGCGCCGCCGTCAAAGCTCATAATCGTTACCGCGTTGTCCTCGACACAGTCGCGGTTCTTTTGCTTGACTGCCTCGAGCTCACAGCTCAGGGTAAATTGCGAGCACGCCTTTATCGGCATGCCGAGTATCCATTCGGTAAGGTACATTCCGTGCGCTCCGAGGTCTATCATCGCGCCGCCGCCGCATTCCTCGGCATTGTAAAAATGCTTCGGAAGCCAATTTGCGGCGCTTCCGGCGTGACAGTTGCGGAAACGCATATAGTTAAGCTTTCCGAGCTCGCCGCTTGAAGCCACGTTTTTCACCGCGTTTTGCGCGCCGAGGTATTTTTGGAAAAGCGAAATCACGAATTTGACTCCGTTCGCATTTATCGCTTTTTCCACCCTGTCGCAATCCGCGTCGTTCAGGCAAAGCACCTTTTCGGTGAAAATATGCTTGCCCGCGTTGGCAATTTTAATTATATCCTCGGCATGCTCCGACGAAGCCGAGCAAACGATAACGCCTTCCGCGTCGCTGTCCAAAAGCTCCTGCGCGGTTTTAAAGCGGGGAATGCCTGTTTTTTCGGCAAAGTCGTTGGCGAGCTCGTCGTTTCTCTCATAAAATCCGACTATTTCGCCCAGCTCCGCCGCCGTTTTGGCGTAGCCTATCGCGTGGACATGCCATACGCCGAATATTGCCGCCTTCATTCGAAGTATACCGGCTTTCCTGTTTTGGAGGACTCATAGATAGCTTCGAGTATCTCGGAAACTACCAGCGCCTGCTCCGGCAGAACTACGGGCTGAGTGTCGTCAACGATAGCTTTTATCCAGTTTGCCGCCTCGACCTCCTGCGGTGCATTTGCCGCGCCGCTGTAAAACGCCACGCCGCCCGCCTTGGTGTTGACCTTGGTTTCGGTCTGACGATCGAATTCGACCTTGTTTATAGTGAGCACGTTATTTTTGATTTGCAAGCCCTCACGACTGCCGCAAAGCACACAGCTGCCTTCCTGTACAGGCTCGCAGGTGTTGAGCGCCCAGCTTGTTTCAAGCATAATCGTGGCGCCGTTCTTCATGCGGATAAATGCACATGCCGCTTCCTCCAAAGGTGTGGTGCTTACGCCGTTGTCGCCCCAGATATTGCCCGCTTCCGGATGCTCGAGCTTCTTGTGAGTTTTACCGACAACCATTTCGGGCTCATAGTTGTTCATCAGGTACAGCGTCAAATCAAGGCTGTGAGTTGCAATATCGATGATGGGACCGCCGCCCTGTTCTTCCTCGTTGAGGAACACGCCCCAGTTGGGGGTTCCGCGGCGACGGACTGCAAGGCAGTTTGCATAATAAATCTCGCCCAGCGCGCCGGAGTCTATGTACTGCTTGGCGTAAATGCTTTCGGGCTTTTGTCTGTGCTGATAGCCGATGGTAAGCTTTTTGCCGGTTTCCTTTGCCGCCTCGTACATTCTTCTGGCGTCTGCCGCGGTTTTGGCCATGGGCTTTTCGCACATAACGTGCTTGCCAGCGTGAAGGGCGTCGATAGTGATGTCGGCATGCTCGCGGTTGGGGGTGAGCACGTGAACAACCTCTATATTTTTGTCCTCCAAAAGCTGCTTATAATCCGTGTAAGCCTTGGCGTCGGGAGTTCCGTATTCCTTTTTGGCTTTTTCGGCGCGTTCGGGAATAATGTCGCAAAATGCCACCATTCTGACATTTTCCACCTTTGCGAGCGACGGCATATGCTTGTTGTTGGCAATTCCGCCGCAGCCGATGATACCGACGTTTACAATTCTGTCCATAATAAATCCTCCGTTTTTAATATGCTTATTTTAATATGCTATAAAGCTTTGAGTCTATTGTAACAGAAAACCTGTTTTACTGCTATAACAATATCGCCGAAAAGTATAAATTGCTTGCAGAGAAAAACAATTATACGTTTATGAGCGGTCGGGAAGCTGCTTGAGCACGCTCTTTTCGCGCACGCCCGCGTTTTCGAAATAGCATCTTGCGGTGCCTTCGAAGCAGTATCCGTTTTCCAGCTTTACGCCGATTTTAATGCCGGCATCGCCGTAGGCCGAAAGAATGATTTTGTCGCCGTCGCGCTTCCAGCTGACGGTAACCTTGCCGGCGGGGGCGTCATAGGTTGCCTCGGCGTGTGAAAGACCCTCGACAAAGTGGGGGTAAACCAAAATTTCGTTGGGGTTGTCGCCGTGCGGATTGACGTTGATACCACAAACCCGGCGTATGAACCAATGCTTGATATCGCCGAAGAAGTGATGGTTAAGCGAAGCACCGCCGCCGCCGATTCCGTCCTCGCGTTCGAAGCGCTCGACTTGCGCGAAAACCTCCGGCAGTGTGGTAAGTCCCAGCTTGACATTGATGCCGTACGACGGATAGGTGTCGCCGGTGATCATCTTGTACGCCAAATCGGTGTAGCCATATTCGGAAAGCACGTGGAAAATACATCTTGCGCCAAGATAGCCGACGCTGAATTTACCGTCGTTCTTTTCGATAAGGTCAAGCAGAACCTTGAAGGCGATATTCTTTTCGGCGGGGGTCAAAAGGTCGTAGTAAATCGCCAATGCCTGGCCGGACTGCGAGTTGCCCAGAATTGTCATGGTGCTTTCGTCGAGGTATTCGCGGCGAACGGCATCTTTCATTTCGGCGCCGAGGCGCTTTGCAAAGTCGGCGTGAAGCTCAAGGCCGACAGCCTTGAACATAATTTCAGCCTTGCGGCACATATCCATTATCATAATGCCGTTGGTGAAGCCCTCGCCGGGAATATGAATCGACGAGGTCGGGCACCAGTCGCCCAAGCCCCAGGTTACAATACCGCGCTCATTGCGCACGCGGGTGATGAGCTCAAGGTAGCGCAGCATCATGTGCGCGTTTTCGGTGATCATTTCGGTGGTGCCGCGGTACAGATAGGTGAAGTACGGCAAATCAAAAACAGCTCTGTCCCACGCCGGGCCGTTGCCCCAGTCGAAGCCCCAGCCGGTGGTGGGAACTATGCCGGGAATGTGGCCGTCGATGCTTTGCGCGGCGCGGATATTGTTCATCCATTCGCGCCAGCTGTTTTCAACCGAAAGCGTCATAACCATGTGCTCGGAGGAGGTTGCGGCGTCGCCCGTCCAGCCGTTCTTTTCGCGGTGAGGGCAGTCGGTCGGGAAATAGTGGAAGTTGGAAAGGTCGGAATTATCGCACATTGCGTAAAGCTTGTTGGCGATTTCGTCCGAGCAGCTGAAGGTCGCGCGGGCGGAAATGTCGGAATTTATCTCGATATATGTCAGCAAATCCTCGGTTGCCTGCTCGTCGGTTATGCCGTGAACATAGAGGTATCTGTAGCCGTGATATACAAAATCCGGCACGAAAACCTCTTCTTCGGCGCCGCGGCAGATATAAACGTCGCGCTGGCAATAGCCGTCCGGGAAGAAGTTGATGTTGGTATAATCCAGTTTGCCGCCGGGTGTGACATGCTCGGCGCACTGGAGCGAAATTTTCTGTCCGGGGGTGGTGTTCTTTATCACCATGCGGAAAATACCGGCGCTGTTTTTGCCGAAATCGTAAATATATCCGCCGGTTTTGGGGCTTTCGTTATCGTAAACCTTCACATTTTTGAGATGTTCCGCAACGTCTCCGCGCGGAGTGTATGCGACAACCTCGCCCTTTCTGAAGCTTACCGGCTTATGCTCGCCGCGCGATTTAATCGGGTCGGCTTTGCATATTCCGGCAACGCCGCGCGGCTTGTCGGCAAACAGCGGCTCTCTCCAGCCGGAATCGTCAAAGCCCGCTTTATCCCGCCGTCGGCCTCCAGGCGCGCGTCATAGTGAATTCCGCAGCGGTGGTTGTTGAAAAGTATCGGTCCCTCGGTGCATTTGAAGGTGTCGGCCTCAAATTCCGCCTCGGCGCCCTCACCCTGCGACTTGAAATGCAATGCCAGCTTGGGGGAGGAGGTGAACACGGTCTTATCAAAGTTCCAAACACTGGTGATAAGGTTCTGCATACCGTCGCCCAGCATTACGGCAATGACGTTTTCGCCGGCGCAAAGCAGGCTTGTCAGGTCGTAGCGGTCGTAGTAAACAATATCGTCGGTGTTGGAAATATAGGGCGCAAGGTAGCCCTTGGTGATGTCCTTACCGTTGACAATAAGCTTGTAAAAGCCCAGACCGGTAATGCAAATTTCGGCATCGGTCGGCGCCTTTTGGAGCGAAAACGCCTTTCTGAACAGCGGCGAGCGATAATGCTTTTCGTAGTCGGAATATTCCTTAGCCGCACAGACGAATTTGTTGGAAAACTTAGTAATATTACTCATGGCAAATTCCTTTCATTTCATTGATAAAGTTTTGCATTTATTCTGCCTATATTATAGCATAACTTTCCGCCACTTGTCAATAGAATTTGCCAACCAAGCGCAAAAAACAATAATTCCGCAATTGCTAATTACTAATTACTAATT
>CAYWMF010000005.1:0-2657 GCA_964459175.1 uncultured Oscillospiraceae bacterium | reverse complement strand
CCAACCAAGCGCAAAAAACAATAATTCCGCAATTGCTAATTACTAATTACTAATTGCTAATTGCTGATTAACCCCATCCCTACTCCAGCTTTTTTCTTATAAAACGGACATCATCGGCGCTCACACAGCCCATCGCCCACAAAAGCGCAAGGTAAAGCGCCGCGCAAAGCACAATCGAAATAACGACGCTCGGAATAAAGCGGCTAAAAAGACGCAGGATAATAACAGACACGGCGGCGGCGACGGCGGGCTTTATCACGGAATCGTAGATTTTGACCTTGAAGCCGGTAACCTTGACCAGCCGCCGAAAGCTGAGAAAGAAATTCAGCACCTCGCTGACGGTGATAACGATTATGTAGCCGTTTATGCCCATAATCGGCAGTAAAATCACCGTCAGGGCGATGCTCACCGCCGAGTCGATAATGTTGTAGCGCATGTGGCTTTGCTGTTGGTTAAGGCCTTTGAGCATGCTGTCGGTAACGCTGTCGAGATACATCACGCATACCGACGGCGCCAGAATGCGTATAAACGAGCCGGCGCGCACGTTGTTGTACATCAAAAGGGCTATATCGCCGCCGAAGCCGTACAAAACCGCCGCCACCGCGACGGAAAAAAGCATGGTGAAGCGGAAAACATACGAAAAAATCAGGTTTATTTTGTCCTTGGCGCCCACGGCGCGCCATGCCGAAACCTCGGTTATCAAAAGCCCCGAAAACGAGCTGACAAACACCGCCGGGAACATGATTATCGGCATAACCATGCCGCCGATAATGCCGTATTCCGCCAGCGCCGCGTTTTCGGAATGGCCGTATTTTTTCAGCCCCCACGGAATCATCAGCTGTTCTATCGAATTCAGTCCGCTTCGCAGGTATGAGGTCAGCGCCACCGGCACGGCTATGGACAGCATACGGCGCCGAATATCCTTTTTATCGGCGATATTTGCGCACGCGCGGCATCGCGAGCGATCGAAAAAATACAGTATAAACAGCGTAACGCAGGACGCCGCCTCAGCCACGGCGCCGCTGAGCACCAGCGCAATGCAGGCACCCTCCGCGCCGCTCGATACAAGGCTCAAAAGATAAATCGACAGCGTGATTTTGATATACTGCTCCCACAAAAGTACCGCCGAATTTTTCGCCGCGCGGCGCATGGCGGTGAAATATCCGCACAGCACCGAGCTTGCCGAAAGCGGCGGCAGGCTGAATGCAAGTATTCGAATCGGCCGCAGTGTACGCAAATCCGCCAGCCAGCTCGAAGCAATGTATTCCGACATCGAAAAAAGCAGTATCCCCGCGCCGACGCTCAACGTCAGGGCGTATTTAAGACAGCTTTTCACCGCTTTGCGGGCGCCGTCGGTACTGCCCAGCGCCAGCTCCTCGCTTACCAGCCGATTGGCGGCAAGGCCGATGCCGCCGGTGGCAAAGGTCACCGCCAGTCGGTAAACCGTCATTATCAGCTGATAAAGCCCCACGCCCGCCGCGCCGATTTGCGAGGTTATATAAACCGTGAAGCTCATCGAAACCGACGACATTACAAGCGAGGTTGCGGTGAGAATGATCGCGTTAAGGGCAAATTTTCTGGTTTTATTCATAATATGCTCCGGGTTTGATTGATTTTTTTCAGGGGCTCCCTTCAATATCTATGCATCGGCGCGGCGTTTAATTACGCGCCGACGCAAAATGTGACACAGTCTGTAAATTTTACATTTTGTTATGTTAAATTAACAAATAAAATGTTATTTTTCTGTTGACTTAATGCGATTTTTGTGCTATACTTTAGGCAGTCGGAAAAGCAATAGATTTTATTACGTGCCCGAGACAATAAATCTGAAAGGAAAATCCGTTTATGAATTACAGAAGACGTGAGCTGGTCAGGGAAATAATACTTTCCAAGCCCTTTACCTCGCTTAAGGAGCTGGAGGAGCTGTTCCCCAATGTGTCCAGCATGACTCTCAGGCGCGACATTGAATACTGTGAAGCGCAGGGCGACGCGGTCAAGGTTCGCGGCGGCGCCAAATCCATGAAGTTTATCACCACCTCGATGGAGGATCCGATATATAACCGCATGAATTCCAATGTTTCTGTCAAAAAGCGTATCGCCAAAAAGGCGGCGGAATTCTTCGAGCAGGGTCGTTCGATATTTGTGGATTCCGGCACAACCTGTATAGAGCTTGCTCAGCTTATGCCGGATATGCGAATCACCGTTACCACCACCGGCCCCAATGTGGCGCTGAATATGATTAAAAACCCCAAGCCCATGATTAATCTTGTCGGCGGGCTCATCAACCGCGAAAATATGTCCATTTCGGGCACGCAGGCGCTGGATTATATCAACAGCATAAATATAGACCTTGCCTTTATATCCCCCTCGGGGCTTTCGCTGAAAAACGGCTTCACCAGCGGTAATTTCAACGAATGCGAGCTCAAAAAAACCATCGTTTCCAAAGCGCGGGAGGTTATTATGCTGCTGGATGCGTCCAAATTCGAAAAGGATTTGCCGTATACCTTCTGCCAGCTTGAGGATATACACATTATTATCACCAACACCGCTTTGCCGCCGGCCTTTATGAGCGCCGCCGCCGAGCATAACGTCAAGATAATAATCGCAAATTAGTCAGCAAAAAAATTAATATATATATATTTTACGGAGGTACAAAC
>CAYWMF010000004.1:0-16462 GCA_964459175.1 uncultured Oscillospiraceae bacterium | reverse complement strand
GAATTATACCGATTGCCGGCATAATAACATCATTTACAAGAGAAGTTACAATCTTACCGAACGCGCTACCGATGATAACACCGACAGCCATATCGATAATATTACCTTTTATTGCAAATTTTTTGAAGTCTTCAATAAATTTACGCATCATATTTTCCTTTCTTTTCAGACTATATATTAATTTTCATGCTGTCATATGCAACAATATAGCCTTCTTTACTCATTGCGGTCCGGGTCTGCTCAATGGAAGTGTGGAGTGTCCGCGCAAGGTGCGACATTATGTATACGGGATTTTCGGTGACGGCGTTATTCTTTTCCATAAACGCTCTGATAAGCCGTATCATAGGAATGGAATTATGTGTTCCGAGACGAAAATCGCCGTTATAATCCCCTACCGTTGCGTCAAAAACCGCGCAGTCGAGCCGACGATTAATCAAAAATTCGCAGGTTCTGCTCAAAAGCCATGCGCCGTCACAGCCGTAAAACAACTTTTTGCCGCCGATTTCAAAATAATAATGAAGCGGCTGCTCAATGCTGTTCTCGACAATATGGTTTGCCGTAAGCGGTACAACCTTAAAGCCCTCGCCGCTGTATTCGCCAAACTCCTCGACAGGGCACGGGTTAATTTTATCGTTAAAATCAATCCGATTTTGCGCCTTTTTCTCGTACCAAAGGTTTATTTTATTCTTGGCATTATTGCAAAAACCGTTCAACGCCGCAGAATTATAATGATCCGAATGCGTATGTGTTATAAAAATATCGGTAATTTTTTCAAGCTCGACGCCGAGTATTTCGGCATATTCGAATGAAGCCGGCGCAGGATCAATCAAAATATGCGAGTTTATAAGTACGCAAGAGGTTCGGCGTATATTTTTGCCCATATCGTGCTTCATTTCGGCCTTTGGAATCATATCCCAATCGGCCGCACCGGTACCTAAAAACAGTAATTCCACTGTCAACACCATCTTTCCATAAACTCAAAAATACAGCCGAGCAACCTTGTGCCGCTCGGCTGTTTCTTATGCTTTATTCCGGTACCTCCAGCACGTATACACGCATCTGACGGACTCCGAACTGACGGCACACATCTTCATATTTAAGGTAAATATCAATTCTGTTGCCTTTAATGCCACCGCCGACATCCTGAGCGTCACAAATTCCGTAATCGCCGTAATTACCTATAACGTAAACCTTGGAATGAAGGGGTATAACATCCGGGTCAACCGCGATTATTCCAAGCTCCACCTGGCGACCCGTGGCAGTAATACTGCCGACATTGTCACCGTAAGCGGTCGCTTTGACATCGACGTAATAAAGGTAATCGTACTCCGTACCGTCCGGTGCGGTAAATGTGCCGCCACTGCTGGTACCATCGGCAGTACCGACACCGGCGCCTGCCGTATTGGTCACGGTAACAGTCTGCTGTCGGGATTTTTTCGTACCGCAGGTGATCACTTCATTTATCGGTTCTTTAACCACTTGCTGCGATAGCAATTCACGTTCTGCGATAATGCCATTGACATATTTCGTGCTGTAAGTATCTCTTCTCAAACCGCTCTCGCCCTGTGTAACAGTGACTTGAGTGTTTTCAAGCAAATCGCTTGACGTTTCTACAACTCGATCAAACGGTAATGCAACTTCTTCATATTCCGTTTCGAAACGTACCATGTCAACTCTGATCTGCATATTCGGCATCAAGTCGGTCTGCAAATCAAAATTAACCTGATCCTGCTGTTCAAGTACAATATTCTCTTTTGTGAGAAGCTGCTCGACAGTGTACTTATTGACTTCAACTTCACGCGGTGTGCCGTGATAATTAAGCGTCACGGTGAAAGTAAAGTCACGTATTACCTCTGCGATGCCGCTCCGCAATTCAAGCGGAGCGGACTCGGCAGGTACTTCATCCTCAACGTTAACAAATGAAAGATTGAACAATATAACGGCTGCGAGTATAGCAACGGTGATAAAAATACAAATAAGATGGACTGGAGAACTTAATGCTTTTTTTAAGAAAGTCATTAAATAATTTCTTTTCGATAAACCCCGTTCGGGTGTTATCTCTTGGAGAACTGAGATGCACGTCTTGCAGCCTTCAAGCCGTACTTCTTTCTCTCCTTCATTCTCGGGTCACGGGTGAGGAAGCCCGCTTTTTTAAGCTCAGGACGGAAGGACTCGTCTGCCTGAAGCAGTGCACGAGCCAAGCCGTGACGGATTGCACCGGCCTGACCGGAAACGCCGCCGCCGACAACCTTGCATACGATGTCGAATTTACCCTCGGTTCCTGTGGTGCCGAAGGGCTGACGAACGATGAGCTTGAGAGTTTCCAAGCCGAAGTAATCGTCAATATCTCTTCCGTTTATGGTAATAGCGCCGGTTCCGGGATATACGCGAACGCGGGCTACCGAACTTTTTCTTCTTCCTGTACCGTAGAAATACGGTTTTGCGCTCTGATAATTCATTTTCTTCTCCCCTTTTGTTATTTAACTTCGATAGGCTTCTGAGCCTGCTGATTGTGTTCACCCTCGGCGTAAATTTTTACGCGAGTCATGCTCTTAGCGCCGATGGAGTTCTTGGGAAGCATTCCCTTAACAGCCAGCCAAACAGCTTTTTCCGGATTTTTAGCCATGAGCTCTTTGTAAGAAATCTGCTTCAAGCCACCGATATAACCGGTGTGGTAGGAATATTTCTTTTGCTCAAGCTTCTTACCGGTGAGAACTACGTCTTTTGCGTTAAGAATAATAACATAATCGCCGCAGTCTACATGAGGAGTAAATTCGGGTTTATGTTTTCCGCGAAGAATGTTCGCAGCAACAACGGCTACATCGCCGAGTGTTTTGCCCTTAGCATCGATAACGTACCACTGACGCTTAATGCTTTCGGGTTTTGCCATAAATGTTGACATTACGTTAACCTCCGTAAAACAGATAATATTTTTTATAACTCTGATATTATACACTCTTTTTTTTGTTTTGTCAAGTGTTTTTTGATATTTTTTTAATTTAAGATTTTAAATCTTTGTTTTTCTCGTTTTTACTCGTTTTTTCTTTATTTAGCTCAACTTAAATTTTAAAAAATTTTTTATTGCTTTTTTCACGCGGATATAGTATAATATAGCTATTATAAATTACAATAAGGGGAAATTCGTATGAACATTCAAAAAATTCTCAGTCCCGTGCGCAAGTGCGTTCAGGATTTTGACATGATAAAAAGCGGAGATAAAATTGCCGTCGGCGTTTCTGCCGGCAAGGATTCGCTGACACTTTTATGTGCTATGGCCGCGTTAGCGCGCTTTTATCCCGAAAAATACGAGCTTGAAGCCATAACCATAGACATGGGCTTTGACGGTCAAGTCGGCGATTATAGTGACATCAAGGTCTTGTGCGACTCACTGAATGTGCCATACACAGTTATTACAACTCAGATTGCGCAGGTCGTATTCGACATACGAAAAGAGAAAAATCCCTGCTCACTTTGTGCCAATATGCGCCGCGGCGCATTGAATGACGCCGCCAAAAAGCGCGGCTGTAACAAGGTTGCGCTTGGGCATCATCACGACGACGCAATTGAAACATTCTTTTTGAACCTATTCCACGAAGGTCGTCTTGGCTGTTTTTCCGCCGTTACATACCTTGACCGAACGGATATAACTTTGATACGGCCGATGCTGTACGTTCCCGAAAAGGAAATCCGTGCCTTTGCCGCAAAGGAGCAGTTGCCTGTCAAAGCCAGCGCCTGCAAAGCCGACGGCAACACAGAGCGCCAAAAAATGAAAGATTTTATACTCGAACTGCAAAAGGAAAACCGCGATATCAAGGAAAAGGTTTTTAACGCAATGCTGCGTGACAATTTGCTTTAAATACTTACAATTTTTATGCAGTCTTTTTGCGCAGTTCAATATTGAAAGTACAGTATTGTGTCAAAGAAGTATCTACACAATGAAAGTCCCGGCATTCCGAGAATGCCGGGACTTTTTGTACGCAATGCGTAATACTTATTATTAGCCTACGATACCGGAACGCTCGATACCCTGGATCAAGTATCTCTGGCAGAACAGATATACTATCAGCAACGGGAGCAGTATCAGCAAGCCGCAGGTGTTTCTGATACCGGAATTGTAAAGCGCGGAAGCCGCGAATGTGGTTGTAAGGCTTCTGGGCACTTCAACGATATTCGGCATCAGGTATATTCCCGACTTTGTGAAGAACAGTGTCGAATAGAAAGAGTCGGTCCACTGCCATGAGAAAGCGAACAGGAATATAGTGATCATCATAGGCACGGAAATCGGAACTATGATTTTAACGAAGGTTTTGAACACACCGTAGCCGTCGATGTAAGCGGCTTCTTCGAGTTCGTCCGGAACACCGCGATAGAACTGGCGCATCATGAATATATACAAACCGTTCTTAAACGCAATACCGCCTATCGAAAGAATCGCCAACGGCCAATAGGTATTGATAAGATTGATGTAATTATCCTTAGCAAATCCGAAAATACTGTTAAGGAATCCGTAAATACCGAACACGTCGAAATATCTGAATTTCATAAACATGGACAGCATCAAGGTCTTGTGCGGTACTATCATGGTGAGAATTACACACATAAACAATATGCCGCTACCTCTGAACTTAAACTTTGCGAAGCCGTAGCCGATTATCGCGCAAATGCAGGTCTGAACAACCGCACAAAGCAGTGACAAAACAGCCGTATTGAACATTGCCTTAAAGTAGTGGTTTTCAGTAATAATCGCCTTGTAGGTATCCAGTGTGGGATACTTAGGAATCAGCTTAACGGTAACGTCGGTGTAGTCTGCAGGAGACATGAACGACGCGGAAATCTTAACAAAGAATGGAAACAGGATAACGTAGGATATGCCGAGCAGAAGTATAAAACGGAATATAACCCAAACTACCTGCTGTAAAAATCTTGCCGAAATGAATTTAAGCTTTAAACGCTCCAAAAGCGGCGTACGCTCAAACTCAACGCGCGGCTTCTTGTTGCGAGTAAAAAAGTGCTTGGTTTTGTTCATAATAGAATTATTCATTGTTATCCCCCTTTCCCTTAGTCTCTTCTCTGATAGAATACGTAGCTGGAGAGTAGCAAAGCGACAATCGCCAAAATAAGTATTACTATCAGGAAGTACATCCATGACATTGCGGAGCTTATAACGTCGCCGTTAGGCTCGCCACCATTGTAAACGCTGTCGATAAACGACATTACCTGGTTGCTTTCCGACGTGAATGCGTCGATAACCGTGTAAACCGCGTTAACCAAAATCATCGGGCTTATCATCGGGAAAGTAATCTTCCAGAAGGTTTCCCATGCGGAAGCACCGTCAATGCTACAGGATTCGTAAATTGCGGGTGAAATGCTCTGCAAGCCTGCCAGGAATACCAGCATCTGAACACCGGAACGGTTGATAATATCGTAAATATCGTTTACTATTTTAACAACGTAATCAACCAGCTCGGTTCCGACCTTCATGTTACCCAGCAACTTTTGAATATCCAATGATGAAATAATCTCAGCCGCCTGCGCCTGTGTATCGGCACCGGTATCAATGCTGGAGGTGGAGCCCATGTAATCGAGCAATGTGTTGGAGGCGTCGATAGATTCGATAATACCGGTAGAAATGATAACCGGGATAAAGAATATCGCTCTGAACACTGCTCTGCCGGGCATCTTCTGGTTCAGAAGCACTGCGATAAACAACGCAAAAATTACTATTGCGGGAATATCGAAAATAAGCTGCTGAATACCGGAAGTAAGGACTTTAACGAAATTGGGATTTACAAATAATGCTTCTGAGTAATTTTCCCATCCTACAAAGTTCAGGTTGTAGCCGCCGCCCTTGAGCATTTCAATGCGGTTAAAGCTGAACTTTATGGAATCGTAAATTATCGGAATGTAAACCGCAACAAAGGTTGCTAAAAACGGAAGTACGAAAAGCCAACCGGCTCTCGCCTTGGTTTTTTCAAGAGATCTTGTCTTTTTCTTTTTTGTCTTTGCCGAAGCAATTTTGGTTTCTTTTACTGCCTGACCGTTCATATTTTACACCCCTTTCTTATTTAATGACCACGAAGCCAAGCGCGTCGAGCTCATGACCCTCAACACTGACACTGTTGTTGTTGTAATTGAGGATATAAGTTACGCCATTGCTGTATGTCATTTTAACAACATTATTTGCAATGAATTCATGGCTTTCAACAGTTGCATTTCTTACAGGCTTAAGTGCCTAATTAATTTTATTGTAGGTTTCTATTATGTCGCCGCCTGTTTATGATATATTACCGTTATCGTCGGTTTGTTCGCCGAACCATGTGCCGAATCTTACGGAATAATAGTCGTTGAAGGCTGTATTCTTCAGATCCGAGGTATTATCATAAGAAAGGATGAAATACGGGCTTGCGCCGTTTTCGATGGTCTTGAGAAGGTTGTACTTGTAGTCGCCGGCAAGGTTGATTGCGGTGCCGGAGAATTCGGTATAACCGTGCAGAACCATACCGATGAAAGGAATCGAGTTACTGGTGGTCTGACGTTGGCTACTATCCAACGGAACATCTACGATATGGTCGGCATACTGATAGGTATATGCGTTGCCGGCGTCAAGCAATACTTCGTAGCCGTCATCGTTAAGCTGTTGAAGCAGCTCGGTGATAAGCTCCTTGGAATCCTCGCGGTTGAGCGGCTCATCCTCGTTATGGTCGGAGTTGATATCGGAACCGAGTGAAGGAACCGAAATACCCGGAATGTCGAGCTTAGCGTATTTATCGCTTATTCTGTCGTAGAACTTCATAAACTTAGAGGGCGAAACCAGCATTAAGCCGGCCTTATCAAAGGTCTGGAATACCGGGTCGTAAACCTTTTTGGCAGCGGTACGATTATCAATGGTTTTTGCGGTATCGCGTTTTGCCTTGAATCCGTCAAACACACCGTCGGTACCGCTTCTTACGTAGGAGAACTCAAAGCTCGGGAACAAGCCGATATTGTTTTCCTTGGTGTACTGATTCAGCTTTTCGAGATCGCTCTTGCCTCCCAAAACCTTTTCGATTTCAAGCTTGGTAACCGGCGATGACTTCAAGCCGCCGTTGCTCCAACCGGTGAGTATAAGATTGATATTATCTATACCCTTATCCTTGAGGGCCTGAAGAATTTCGACAGACTGCTCAAAGGTGGTAAGTGGAGTATCAACCTCAACCGGGAGACCGAAACGCTTTTCGGTTGTCTGAACAACACCGAAGTTTTCGATATAAAGCGGAATATCTGCATTTTCATCCTGCTGTTTGGTCAATTTGCCGTTCTTTTCGAGGTACTCGCGGTACTTCTTAGCCATACCGGTATATGTAGCATCATCGCCCGAAAGCATGATAAACTTCAAGGTATAGTTGCCTACATATTTTCTCGGAGATTCAACGGTCCATTTTGCATTGGAGCCGGTTGCCGAAACGCCGTCCAGCATGTAAGAGTCCTTTTGACGCGGATAGAAGGTGGTGTAAACCGAATGATACTTGTGAAGCGAGCCGCCGTGTTCGGAAGTGATTTCCGCAAGGCTGTCACCCTCGGTGAGTATTGCAACATAGCCCTTGCTGAGGGTGTAGGTACTTTCCTCGCCGGTGATTTTCTCCTCTTCGTCGTCCTCATCTTCATCTTCTTCGTCGATATCGACGCCTTCTTCCTCATAAACGAGGTTTTCGTCGAGAATCTGCTCACCGCTGGAGGTGTACACATAGTCTTCGATTACGCCGAATACCGGGAATCTCCATGTTTCCATGTTCTGACCGGAAACCTCATGGAAAGCGTAGTCCTGGCCGTAAATCTTACCGGTTACGGTTGCCGAGCTTGTTCCGATGTCTTCGAATCTGATGAGCGCACCGGAGCCGTCGGGAATCATGGTATAACCGGTGTTACCCTGTCTGCCGGCACCCATGTACGGAAGAATCTTCATGTTATCAAGCGTAAAGCTTGAAGAGTCGTATCTGATACCTTTTGCGGGAAGTCTTACACGCAGACCGTCTTCCTCGACGTAGTATTCAAGCGCCAGCTTAAAGAGTGCCGATGCACTTTCGGTACCCTCGTACATAGTCTGAGAATGGTCGCTGAGCATATCATCAAACGAATACTGAGTGTACTTTTTGATGGTATCCTCGAGTATAAGAAGCTCACGTTCCTTGATCTGCGGGTCAATTACGTAGATTGCCATTTCGTCTGCAACCTCGTACTTAGCGCGGATTTCCGCACGAGCCGACTCGGTGAGGGTCGGATCCGCAAGGTCAAACAGCTGATAGAACGCTGCGAGATATACTTTTTCTTTTTCGTCCTTAATCTTGCTGAGAATTACGTCCTCAAAACGTGTTTTTTCAATACGTCTCGGAACCAATTTACGAGTTTCTTCACGACCCATGGTATATTCGACACGAATACCGCCTCTGATATACTTGGTCTGAATCTGCAACTTGATGGCCGCATCGGTAAACGAAAGCATTTCATAAGAGTTACCGGTAGAAAGGTCGGTATAGCTGATTATGATCTGCGACATAAGCTCTTGCTTAACCGAATCCGAGGAAATACCGCTGTTTACATCGTATGGGTTGGTAAACAGTATTTGACCGGTTTTTGTATCCTCGATAGCAACTTCGGCGGAAACTCTATCGTAGTAGAGGTTATAACCGTAAGCAGAGTAAACGGGATGCATATCCGCGAGCTTATCCTCTTCGGTATTAATAGTACTTGCAAGATATTTTGTACTGAGTCTGTTTTGAAGCTCCTTATCGGTAAGAAGCTCCGAGTTTCTGATGCCCTTGGTCAGCATAAGCTCTTCTCGCGTCATATCAAGATAATCTACTGTTTCTTCCTCTTCCTCCGCCGCAAAAGCAGGTATCGAAGAAATACAGCCGGCTATCATCATAACCGCAAGAATGAATGACAATAATCTTTTTTTCATTTCTTTCTCTCTCCTATTCTGCAATTACATTCGGTATGAAAGTTCAATGTAGATATTATATACGAACGAGAACATCTTGGTGATAAGTCCGGAGAACAGAACCGCAATAAACATTATAACGGCCATAGCCACTATAGTACCGATTACGGTGAGCACGTTTTTGCCGAGCGTGTAATCGTGGGTTACCATTGTTCCGAAGAATATCAGGAATCCTGTCCAAATATATCCGATCGCTACCAGCAGTGTGATAATACCGCCTTCTTCGAGAGCGAGGAAGTTGGTCATTATAGTTGCCGGAATAAGCATAATCGGTAACGGCAGCACCGCATAACCGGTTGCGGTGAAAATGTCCTTAAGGCTTCCTTCGCCGTCAAACAACGTAGTCAAGCACCAGTTGCCGACACACCACAATACATACGGCAGAATAACCGAAAGAATTTCCATCATTATGCCGTTGCCATCCATATTCGGGTTGAATATGTAAGACTGACCGAGCGAGTTATAGATGAACGCAAGTATCGTAATGCCGACAATCGCCAATGCCGCTTTAAGGTTACCGCGTCGTTCATGCTTCAAATCCCAGAAGCCGTCAAACGGATGGAAAATAACATGGAACGCATATAGGAACGCCTCTTTAAACGTTCGTTTTTCTTTCATTACCTGTCCGGCCTTGTTAACCTTGTTCGCATAGCCCATGAACTTGGAGCAAGCAAGGCAGACAACGATTATAACAATAGGAATAAGAATGATCCATTTTTCGATCCACTGTTTTCTGATATTCTTGAAACAGTTGGAATAATCTTCGGTAGCATACGCATAGGTGTAGGTCTTCATGGCCTCGGTATACTTTCTTTCGCGGTATAAGCTATCGCCTATTCCGACATATGCCATATCGAAGTTTGCATTTCTTTGGAGAATGTCCTGCCAGTATTCAACCGCTTTATCGTAGTTACGATCGCGCTGATTCTGCAGTGCGCCTGCGATGATATCACCGTATTCGGTGCGTTTCATAACGGTTATGCTGTCAAAGGTATCGTCCAGCACGAGAAGGTCGTTGCCCTTGTAAGCAATGGCGGAAATCGACTGGAAGTTACCGACCTGCATACCGATATCGCCGAATATGAACAACAACTTGCCTTGTTCGTCATAGGTAAATATCTTCTGACGCTTTTCGTCAACGATACTCCACATGCCGTTGGGACCAAGCGCAACGTCGATAATCTTGGAAGCGCCGGAAATGTTGTTTTCTGGAGTTGCATACTGGTTTACGGTAACTTCGCCGGACGGCGGATAGAATCCGGTACGCATCATAACGTCTTCACCGAGAGGATTGAGTTTTTTAACCGGAGCGTAGTCTGCCGAACGGCTCTTGGAGTCCATGGCAGCTTGCTGTGCGGCAGCATCAATCGAGGAGGTGGTTACGTAGATAAATCCGGAAGAATCAATGGTAATGTTGTTATACTCGGTAGGAACGAACTTTTCCGAATAAGCGCGCTGCTCGGAGGTCATCAGCTGACGCCAGATAACGTCAAAAGCGCTTGCTTTAACCTTCTGTGCGCCGAGGAAGCCGTTAAAGCCGCCGTCGTTATTCATGGAAATGATACCATAGTGAGTTGTAGAAGAAACAACGTAAATACGACCGGCCTTATCAACGGAAAGTGCAACCGGCTTATAAATGTGTCCTTCAGGGAATACCTGAGACTTAGGCTCGGGAACGACTCTCGAGAACGAGAAATCCGCGCGGTCGAAAACTACTATACGGTTGCTTTCGGTATCAGCTACATAAATCTCTTCTTCGGTAACAAATACACCGTTAGGCTGTTCAAGCGCATCGGGAACGCCGTATTCGTTAAGGAAAGAGTCGAGAACGCCAATCAGCTTGAAGTTTGTGTCAAGAATAACTATACGGTTATTTTTGGTATCCGCAATATAGATATTCTCATCTGCGTCAACGAAAATATCCTGCGGGTCATTCAGCGGAGTTTCAAGACCGATACCGATCTTTGCAGCTTTCTTTTCGTCCTCCGGCAAATCGCGAAGCTCTACATCGGAGGAAGTAACTATTTTATCGGGAACAAACGCATGAGGAGATGGCATTATATCGCCGTCGATATCGTAGGTATAGGTTGTATACGGAACGACAGCGGAAACGCAGGGCATCAGCATGATGCAGACAAGGAGCATTAATACAATTCTTTGAAATATCTTCACTATATTATACCTCCTTAGTCTTTCATGCCCGATGAGGACATTGTTTCGATAATGTTACTTTGTGTTACAACGAATACGGTAACAGGTACGATCATCATGATAACCGTTGCCGCAGCGCTGGCGCCGGCACGCGAAATACCGCCGGTGACGATTTGGTTAATTGCGTAGTTAAAGGTTTTGAGCTGTTCGGAATGAACGTAAATCGAAGCACCGCTGTTCCACAAGCCCTGGAAAGAGAACACGATAAGGGTGAGCCATGCAGGCTTAACCATCGGCATCGCGATAGTCCACATGGTGCGAAGCTCGCTTGCGCCGTCAAGTCGTGCGGACTCCAGTGTAGCATCGGGAACGGAGGTCTCCATAAACTGCTTCATCAGGTAAAGACCGGTTGTAGAGCCCCAAGCGGGAACGATTACTGCCCAATAGGTATCTACCCAATTCAAAATAGACATGGTAAGGAAGTTGGTGATGCTGGTAACGGTGGAGTTGAACATCAGAGAGTAAACAACTATCTGGAACAGCACCGTTCTGCCGGGAAACTTGATTTTTGCCAGCGCATATGCGGCAAAGGATGAGAAAATAACGTTACCAAAGGTACCTGCAACAGAAACAAGCACGGTATTGAATATGTATCTTGAAAAGGGTACCCAGGAAGAGGACATCAATTTGAACAAGTCGGAGAAGTTTTTGAGAGTAGGATTAACAACATAGAATCTCGGCGGGAACAACCACAATTCTTCCAGCGGCTTGAGCGATTGGCATATCGCATAGAACATAGGAAGGAACATGAATGCGCCGAAGATAATAAGGATTACGTTAATAGCTACGTCGCCGCCGAAGGACCTGTTCATAGCATGATTTGATTTTCTGATTCTTAACTTACTCATACTTAATTACCTACCTTCGACAAAATCTTTCTTACAAGGAGGTTGGCACCTACCATGAAGAGGAATAGAATTGTAGCTATCGCCGAAGCGTAACCCATTTCAAAGCGTTGGTTACCGTAGTCTTCCAAGTGATGCATTATGGTGTGAGCCACATAATCGGTACTCGGGAATCCGCAAAGTGCGGTGATAACGCCACCAAAACCGAACGACTGAGTAATAGCCATAATAGCACCGAACATCAGCTGAGGCTTCATTGTAGGAAGTGTTACGTACCAAAGCTCCTGCCATCTGTTCTTAACTCCGTCAACTGCCGCCGCCTCATACAAAGAGCGGTCGATAGTCTGGAAGCCCGCGATAAATGAAAGGAACGCAGTACCCAGTGAAGTCCACAACGCTACTATGATAACCAGCGGCATAATGTAACTTGTGTTTTGGAAGAACTGGATAGGTGAACTGATAATGTTCATTTTCATCAGGAAACCGTTTACATAGCCGTATTGGTCGCCCGAGAAAAGTGTAGTCCAAATAAGGTAAATCTGACCGGAAATACTCGGCGCATAGAATACCAGCGTTACAACGGCTCTTATTCTCGGAGTAAGCTCGTTGATGAACCAAGCGAGTAACAGAGAAAGAAGATAAGAAACCGGGCCGGTAATACATGCGAAAATAAGGGTATTCTTAACCGCCAACAGGAATATATCGTCGTCCAAAAGCAGTCTGATGTAGTTATCCATAAAGACAAACTTCGGAGCTTCGAGCATATTAAAAATCGTAAGGCTGAAGAACAAAGACAGGATAACCGGCAGTACTGTAAATATGAAGAAAACCAAGAAGAACGGTGCAACCATAAGGTATGCCACGCGGTTAACCTTCATATCTCTTACGGTAGCCTGCCACTTTGTCATCTCACCTCTGTGGACGGGTTTTACGTTTTTTGCTTCCGTTTTTGCCGACAAGATATTTCACTCCTTTTTAATATTTAGTATTATGATTGTCTTACAAAGTCTTCCAGAATGGGAAGTTCAAATTCTTCGCGCTTACGTGAAAGCTCTTTGTTGATAGCTTCAATGTAATTCTGAATGGATTCAACCGGGTCGTCACCATCGTTATACACTGCGTTGTAAGCAAATTGAACGTTACGAGTTATGATATAACCGCCGGGCATTTCAGGGGTTGCCGCGAGGTTTTCAAACTGTTCCTGGAGTTTTCTCATGTCGGAGGTAGCCCAAGGCTGTTCTTCGAGAGAATCTTTGTTTGCGGTTGCATACTGACCGGAAGCACCGAGCAATGCAACGAGCTCGTTACCGTAACGGCTCTGCGCGCCCTTATCAGTCCACCAAGTCATATAATCCCAAGCCGCCTCTTCGTCTTCAGCGTCCTTCATCATCATGATTGCGGTAACGCTGGACGGCGAGCAGTTGTTGATGTTTCCGTCTTCGTCCTCGTAGCCGAGAAGGGTTGTAAACTCCCACAAACCGCGAATTTCGGGGGCAAAAATTTGGAGCTGGTTATATGCGGTATAATCGGCTATACCAAGCGGCATTTCACCGGTTCTGAAGCGGTTGGCAAAATCGTAGGTAGGCGGGAACTGATACAATGTGAAGAATTCACACATTGTCTTGAACGAATCCAGCGAAACGTTGGAGTCAAGGTTGATGGACATACCCATTGTGGTAGGATATACGCCCTCTTCGTTGAGCTCAAGACCGTACTTATCTATAACCTCTTGAGCGTCATAGCCGTATTCTGCGGCGTATGCGTCAAGCTGCTCACGAGTGATTGCCGGGCTGTAGAGAGGCTCGTCCTGCTGATACATATGCAGGGTTGTACCGCCAAGCTCTTTAGGCAAGCCCACTTCAAGATTATTGTTTTGCAGAATCGGTATAATATCAAGCAAATCACTCCATGTTCTGGGCACCTCTATGCCAAGCTCGGCAAAAAGGTCCTTGCGGTAGAACAACATGGAGAAGTTTTGAGTTTCCGGCAAAGCGTAGGTATTGCCATACAGGGTAAGAGGAATCAAGGCCGATTCGGAGAACCTTTCGGTAACTTTGTCAAAATCCTGCATATTGTTAAGAGTCTTAACCGCTTTACGGATAGCGTAGTTCATGATTTCGCCCTGTGCGTTCATCATGGAAACGTCGGGGCCGGTACCGGACAGTGTGGCGGGAAGCAATGTGCCGGCGGCAACAAGCTTCAGATTTACGCGGCGGCCGCTGTTGGGAGTGTAGTCATCATCGATCATCTGACGGATAATCTGCGACTGGTCACGTCCGGTAGCAACCCAAACCTCCAATACCTCGGAAGAGGTTGCCGTGCCGTCATCGGTGGAACCCATGTTGGTATAATCGTCAAAGAAGCTTCGTATAAACGACTTAACTTCATGTATCAATGCTTCGCCGAAATTAGCTTCCGCGCGAGGAAGCGGATCATTTACGGACTGAATCATTATGTAGTCAAATTCAAGAGGCTGGTTTTTGGAGTCATTAATCCAGGTACCGAGAGTACCGATATAGTCCTTGAGATTGCTGAGGTTGGAAGCGATCTGGTCGGTGTCGCCGCCCATTCTTCTTAATATGAAAGCAACCTTATCAAGCGTTACGGAGTGGCTACCCTTTTGACCTATAGTAGCTTCGAGCGCTGCGGAAACCTCGGTAAGGAAGTTAGCTTCTTCGATCATGCCCTCGAGAACCTCGGGGATATACTTGTCAAACTCATAGTCGCGATACAAGTCAGGGCTCGAACCGGTAATCATAAGTATCTGACGATAGAAGCCGTTGATGTTGGTAAGAGATTCATCAAGACGGCGAATAATGTCGCCCATCTTGCCAAGGGTAACTTCCATTTCGAGCACATGCTTACCTTTAGTAAGATAGAACTTGAAATCGGTGGTACCGTCGTTCATTGCGGAGGTCTGCCAGTCGCCGCTGTAGTTGAACTGAAGCATGGTAGCTTCCTCGAAAGGAATCTCATTATCAATTTTCAGCATACGGGTCGAGAACATACCTTCGTATACGTTCTGTCTGAATCTGGGGACGATTGAATAGAAACCGTCTTCAGGCACTTCGAATTCCCATCTGATCCATTCGCCGGCCGACGCCCACTTGGAACCGCCTATGCTGTTCAGGCGAATACGAGAGGGGTCCTGCGGATCGCTTATTGCGGAAGAACGGTCATACTGAGGAAGTATGTACTGCTCGGAGGTTGCATCCGGCATTTCGGCGTTGATCTTTATCGGCTCACATTCAACATCCTTTGCGGCGGAATGCTGTGCAAGATATTCTTCATAGGTAGGAATATTGCGCACACCGCTGATGGTGATGGTGTTGATGGCAACCTTTTCCTTGGAGGTAACCAAAGAGATGGTATGCTCGCCGGCCTCAAGATAATACTTAAAGGGCTCGGTGTAGTAGCCGGTGGAGTCGGTGAGGTATACCGTGCGCCACTCGGGAGTTTCTTCGCGGTAGGTCTTACCGAACTTTGCGGTAGCTTCGGTCGCCGTCAAACCATCGGGTACTTCGGCGGGGCGAATTTCGTTGCCGGTGGCATCCATATGGAACGCGCCGTCACGGGTATCGGTAAGATAAGAGAACGTCCAGACGTTGGTAAGGTTGATGTAACGTGTTTCCTTGAAGGGATACTCGTTATCAATCATGATCTTACGCTCGATAGCAGAATGACGTCCTATAATAGGAAAGTATTCTACGGCGATGTTGTACATACCTGTCTTTTTAACGGTAAAGTTCCAGGTAATCGCAGTTCCGTCGCTCTCGGAAGAATAACCGAACTGCTCACCCTCTTTGGAAGGATCGGCGGCGATAATATCGTCGTAGTACTCGGTACCTTCGCTGATGACAAAAACATCTTTGTCAGAATCGGTGGACAGTTCCTTGTTGAACTCAGAACCTTTGATGGTAACACTCTCTGTTCCGTCGGGAACATCGGAGTATTCCTTCAAATACTCGTCGTAGGTAATGGCATTAAGCAGATCCTTGAATTCATCAAAGGTATCTGTGGCGATCTTTACGCTTGCTTCGTCTCCGCTCTCAACAGCCAGAGAGACATATGCGAGAGAGGGAATAAGCATAAGAAGCGCCAGCAGTAATGCCGTTATCCGCTTGAATTGGGAAAATCTCATTTACAGTTCCTCCTGAATAATATTTTATAAAACCGCATACCGAAGCCCAAATCCCCGGCACACAATTCCATGGAATGAGCGTTTTGTACTTTTAGACATACGCCCACGCCAAAATTTTATACATTTATCATAACATATTGCGCGATTTTTGTCAAGCATGACTATAAAAGTTAGATTTTTTTGTATGAAAAAACGAAGTTTACCCGATTTTTCTTGTTCTAATTTACAATGTTTTAATATTTAAATTTTATATTTTTATAAAATGCACAAAAGGACAATTAATAATTT
>CAYWMF010000003.1:6391-16737 GCA_964459175.1 uncultured Oscillospiraceae bacterium | reverse complement strand
ATGATGAATGGGGCTCATTTTGAACACACGCTTGCCGGTAAGCTTAAACGAGGTTACCTGGATAACCACCGACAGCGATTCGATAACATAGATAAGTCCGGCAAACATCGCTATCAGCGGGGCATTGAAAATATATGCCGAGCCTACAACCGCGGCGCCCAAAAACAGCGAGCCGGTATCGCCCATAAACACGCGGGCGGGGTGAAAATTATATACCAAAAAACCGAACATTCCGCCGGTTATCGCGCCGAAAAGCACCAGCTTCGAAACATCGCACGCACCCGTCGCAACCGAGGCCGACAGCGCCATACCGCCGAAAAGCACCGATACAACCAGCGTAACGCTTGCGCAAAGTCCGTCTATACCGTCGGTAAGATTGACGCTGTTGGTGATATAAACTATGAAAAACAGCGAAAGTATGTAATACGCCATGCCCAGCTCAATTCGCGTCGAGCTAAAGGGCAATGCCAGCGAGGTATCAATATATCCGCCAAGCTCAAGGCTCAAAAGGAACAGCGCCGCCGAGGCGAACTGGAACACCATTTTCTGCATCGGGCTGAGGCCCTTATTGCGCTTTTTAATGAACTTAACATAGTCGTCGGCAAATCCGATAAGCCCGTTCATAAACATAAACACCAGCAAAATCAAAATAGACAAATCGTTATTGCAGACGGCGTAATACAGCGCCAAAACAAAGGTTGTTATATAAATCGCCGCAATGAAGAATATACCGCCCATGGTCGGCGTACCCTCTTTGCTTTTATGCCATCGCGGACCGATTTCAAGTATGGTTTGACCCATTTTTATGCGCATGAGCGTCGGAATGAACTTTTTTTCGAGCAGAACAGTGATAATCATGCTCATAAAAAGCGCGCCGACAAACCAAAGTACAGACGTTACGGTGATATTCATTTTATTTCAAACCCCAACTTGTTTATTATTTCCTCCAGCATAACGGCACGGCTGGCCTTGAAAAGCACCAAATCGCCCGCTGCGAGCGTTGCTTTCAGCGCCTCGTACAGTGCTTCGCGGCTGTCGCACATAACACAGCGTTCGCCAGGATAGCCGCTATCGACTGCGCCGTTTCGGATTTCCTGTGCGCCGTCAAGCGTGAACAGCAAATCCGGCTTTTTTTCGGCTATACATTTTCCGACATCGCGGTGAAGCTCGCGGCTTTGCTCGCCAAGCTCACGCATTTCGCCCAGTACGGCAATTCGACGCTCGGCACTGTAGGTATTGCCGCACAGCACCTTAATCGAGGCGCACATCGACTCGCGGCTGGCGTTGTAGCAGTCGGCCATGATTTTTATGCCGTTCTTTTCGATGACATTTTGGCGCATTCCGCCGCTTCGGAAATTGCCGGCGGCTTCAGCTGCCGCCGCGGGCGCAATACCGCACTCGATGCCCGCCGCAAAGGCGAACAGCGCATTGCAGACGTTGTGCTCACCAGCCACCGCAAGGTGAACCGGATATTTTTCGCCGTCATGACAAATCATAAAATCCGTCGTTGCACCGACAATCACATCGGCGGCGGTTATATCGTTTTCAGGCTTCATGCCCACAAATATTATTTTGTATTTATCGGAATATTGCTTTGCCGCCTCACGTAAAAGCGGTTCATCACCGTTCAAAATCAGCGTGGCGCCCGATTTCATGCCGTTCAAGATTTCAAGCTTTGCTTTGCAAATATTTTCGCGGCTTCCCAGCTTTTCAATATGCGAGGTTCCGATATTGGTTATCATGCCGATATTCGGCTTTGCAATGCCGCTCAGCGCCGCTATTTCGCCAAAGCCGCTCATGCCCATTTCGCACACCAAAACTCTGTGCTGCGGCTGTATACCGAACAGTGTCATCGGCACGCCGAGGGCATTGTTGTAATTGCCCTGCGTTTTATGCGTCGCGTAAGCGCTTGACAGCACACAGGCAGTTATATCCTTGGTGGTAGTTTTACCAACACTTCCGGTAATAGCTATTGTTTTTTCAAGCTTGCATCTATTTTCTTTGTACCACACAGCCAGCCTTGACAGCGCCGTCGCCACATCATCGGTTACCACCGCGTCAATGCCGCACATCGGCTCTTGACTACACAGCACCGCCGCGCCGCTGCCGACCAGCGACGGTATAAAATCGTGTCCGTCGCGCTTTTCGCCCTTGAGCGCCGCAAACAACGTGCCGTCATGACAGCCGCGGCTGTCAAATGATATATCGGTTATGATTCTGTCCACGTCGCCGCGCAGCTTTGCATCCAGCGCTCGGCTTATCTCGCCAAGAGTTATATTCAAAGCTTTCCGACCTTTCTCATGACGATTTCGGTTTCGGAATACGGGCGTTTGCCGTTTTTGTCGATTTCGTACTCCTCGTGCCCCTTGCCCGCCAGCAGGATTATATCGCCGGCCTTAGCCATGTCAATGGCGTATTCGATAGCCTCGGTGCGATCCTCAATGGCCTTGTACGGCGTTTTCATGCCCTTGATGCCGCCCAAAATGTCATTTATTATATCGGCCTTTTCCTCACTGCGGGAATTGTCCGAGGTTATTATGCAGTAATCCGAATTCAGCATAGCAACTCTGCCCATAATCGGCCGTTTTGTTTTATCGCGGTCACCGCCGCAGCCGAACAGCGTGATAATTCTGCCGCCCTGCTTAAAGCCCTTGATGGCGCTCAGAACATTTTGCAAGCCGTCGGGGGTGTGCGCGAAATCTATTATAACGCTGTACGGCGTCGCCGTATCCAGGCGGCAAATTCTGCCCGGAATGGGCGGCATGCCCTCCAGCGCCTGCGAAATAACATTGCTTTTTATGCCCATAACATAGGCACAGGACGCCGCCGCCAACGAATTATATACCGAAAATTCGCCCGGTATCGGCAGCTTTATACGGAATATGCTGTCGTTGCTCAAAAGCTCGTATTCGGTGCCGTTTACGCCCTTTGAGCGGATATTTTTCGCCATGAAATCCGACTTGAGGTTGTGCAGTGCGAAGGTGTATACCTCGCCGCCGCATTTTTTCTTCATCTCGTCCGCCTGCAAATCGTCATTATTGAAAATGCCGATGCCGCATTTTTCGAAAAGGCGTGCCTTGACATCGCGGTATTCCTCCATCGAGCCGTGAAAATCAAGATGGTCGCGCGAAAGATTGGTGAAAATCGCTATATCAAAGTGAATTCCGCATATTTTATTCAGCGCAATGGCGTGACTTGAAACCTCCATAACCAGACAATCCACGCTTTGCTTGCGCATTTCGTTCATCAGCTCGAACAAAAGCTCCGAATCGGGTGTTGTCAAGGTGCTTTGTGTTTTATCGGTGACATATTCATTCTCACCTATCATATACTTCACAGTACCGATTAAACCCACCTTGTAGCCCGCTTGCTCGAGTATACGCTTGAGCATAAAGGTGGTTGAGCTTTTGCCGTTTGTACCGGTGACGCCTATCACATATTTAAAGGATTTCTGCGGGTTGCCGTAGAAATTTGCCAGAAGCAGAGCCAGCGCCTCGCGGGTATCGCGTACCATTACATAGCTTACACCCTCAAGCGGCACATCTGTATCCTGCTGAACCACGCACAGCGCCGCGCCGTCCTTTACCGCCTGCGGTATAAAGTCGTGAGCGTCCACTCTTGCGCCCTTTATGCAGACAAACACCGACCCCTTTGCAATTTTGCGGCTGTCCGACACAACGTCAACAAGCTCGATATTTTCACTTATATTGCTTTTTACGATTTGAATGTCGTTAAATAACTCGTTGTATAACATATTACCTCTTAATCTGTGCTTTCATGTCTGAATTCTACGCTTACAATACTTCCGGGATGCGTATACACACCGGCCTCGGGATCCTGCGATACCACCACTGCGCCCTGAATTTTGTCCATACTAACGCCGGACAGACTGATATTCAGCCCTTTATTGTTGAGCACCTCGTTGGCGCGCGCCGCGGTCATTCCAACCACGTTGGGAACCTCTATATCATCCTCGGGAGTCAGCTTATCGGTATACAGAACTATTGTTCCGCCCTTGGTAAGCGAATTGCCGCGCTTGGGTATCTGATCCGTAACAACCGCGCCGGAGCCTATTATCTTATAATCGAAGCCATCCTGCTTAACCTTAAGCTTGGCGTCCTCGACGCCCATATTGCGGTAGTCACCCAGCGTAATTTCCATCGACTTTGCTTCCTCGTCGCTGTACTGCGATTCGACATTGAGATACGGCAGAGCCTCGGCCAATATGTTCGAAACCACCGGCGCCGCTATTGTACCGCCGTATACCGAGCCCACCGAAGGCTCGTCTATCATAACCAGCACTACGATTTGCGGGTCGTTGGCGGGTGCAAAGCCCACGCAAGAGCCGATACGATAGGACTGTTCGCCGTTGGCGTCATATTTATCTCGCTTTTCGGAGGTTCCGGTTTTTGCCGCAACGCGGTAGCCGGACACATATGCGTTACGCGCCGAACCGCCGGTATTTACGCCGCGCTCCAAATAGGAGGAAACAAGGCTGGCAGTCTCGCGTGAAACAACCTGTCTTTTAACCTCGGGGGTGTAGTTTTCGATAATCGTTCCGTTATCGTCAACCGTCGCCTTTAATACATGCGGTGTAACAAGGTCGCCGCCGTTGGCAACTGCCGCAATGGCGGCAATATGCTGGATCGGCGTAACCTTAAAGGTTTGGCCGAATGCCGAAATTGCAAGCTCAACCGGGCCGAAATTCTTATGCCAAATGCCCTCGACCTCGCCCGGCAGGTCAATGCCGGTTTTTTCGGAATAGCCGAACGCCTCGTAATATTTATAAAATCTTTCGGTGCCGATACGCTGTCCCACCATCATGAACACCGGGTTGCAGGAATTTTTAATTCCGTCGGCAAAGGTTTGAATTCCATGACCGGCGGCCATGTGACAGCTGATCGGCCGCGGAAAGCCCTCTACCACATAAGAGCCCGTGCAATTGAAGGTTTCGGTTTCGGTAACCAGCTTTTCCTCTATCGCGGTCGCCGCGGTGATAATTTTAAAGGTCGAGCCCGGCTCGTAAAGCTCTGTTATGACCTTGTTTTTCCAAAGCGCATATAAAAGCTCGGTGCCGTATTTTGATTTTTCCTCCTCGGTGCCGTCGTACGCTTCTACCATTTTCTGCGAACGCTCGTCCAGCACATAGGGGTTGTTCAAATCAAAGTCGGGCTTGGTGGACATGGCGAGTATCGCGCCGGTTTTGACGTCCATTACTATGGCGCAAACGCGGTTTGTTGCTTGAGTTTCGGTAAGCGCCTTTTCCAGCTCGCTTTCGACCAGATGCTGAATTGTCCAGTCGAGCGTGAGCATTATATTTGTTCCGTTTTGAGCGGAAATATAGCTTTCGTATTTAAACGGCATTTCGCCGCCGAGTCCGTTTTTTGCCGTGACAACCTTGCCGGGAACGCCCTTAAGATAGCTGTCGTAGTAAGCCTCAACGCCGGAAATACCCGTTCCGTCGAAGCCGGTTATGCCGATAACGTGTGATGCCAGCGAATTAAACGGATAATATCTGCGGGTGTTTTCCGCAAGGTGAATCATCTGCTCGTAATGCTTGTTGACTATCATCTCGCGCACCGCATTGGACTCGTTGATTTCGGCCTTTTGCTTAACTGTTTCGTCGGCGCGCTTGGTCTTTTTCGAGCGTTCCAGCACGTCCTCTTTTTTCACGCCCTCCAGCAATGTGGAAAGCTCGTTTGCGATGTCCTCGGCGACCGTTATACCGAGATCCGAAAATTGCTCGGCAAATTTTTCCTTTGCAAGGCGCTTTTCCTCTGTATCGATTTTCTCGGTCGGGTATTCGTCCTCGATATAGTCCCGCACGGTTTTCTGCGGTATGCGGTTGGGTGCGATGAATATTCGGTCAACCGTAACGCTGGTGGCGAGCACCTTCATATTGCAGTCGTAAATTGTGCCGCGCTTGGCGCTTATCGAGGTTTCCTTGGTGTACTGGTCGATGGTTTTGTTTTGATATTTTTCGTAATCCAAAACCTGGATTCTGAACAGGTTCACAGCCAGTCCGAAAAGCGCGACAAAGCATATAACCATGATTATTCGTCCGGTTATGTAAAGTGGTTTTAAATCGCGGTTAATCTTATCGTTCAAGCTGATTACTCCTTATCCTTTTAAAAGCGGACTGTGCCACAATACCGCGCCGCACAGTCCTTTCGATGGGTCGTATTGTGGGCGGCACAGCTCCCCTGAATTATTCTATGCCGCTTCCACAAAAATATTACTGATTATCGTATCTTTCGATAATGTCCTCGTCGGGTGTTATCGAAATATATTTATCCGGTGTTTTTCGCACCATTCCGTCCTGCGTCGCAAACTCCTCTATCTTGTCCAACGAAGGGTTCTTTTCCTCAACTCGCGTCTGCCAGGTGGTTTGTGTCATCAATTTGGAGGAAAGCTCGTCTTTCATATCGGAAATATTTTCATTCAGCTCATACGACTGAATATACAAAACTATAAAATACAGCATCAGCACGGTTATAATAAGTATTGCCGAAACCGCGCCTATCGGTATTGGATTTCTGTTTTTGTCACGGCGTGTCTGTATTGCGGTAACCTTCTTTTTTGCGGTGTACACCTTTGTTCGGCGCTGACGCTGAGGGGTCGGCGGCGGTGTAGCCCGCTCTCGACGCGGCGCTTCACGCTGAGCCGTCACGGCACGCTCGGACGGTATACGGCGGGTTTGCATCATCGGCTCCGCCTTTTTTGGCACTGCGCGGGTCTTGGGCTCGGTGGGCGGCGCCGAAGGTATCGCGCGGGTTCTTATCGGGGCCGTGGAATACATTTCTTCTATTTTGACTGCCGCGACCGCCTTAAGCTTATCGTTCGTATCCATGCCGCCGCTTAATACGCGCGGGCCGGGCTCGGTATATTTTTCACTGTTGACAAGCGCCTTTTTTTCGGATTCCGCTTTGGCTCTGCGGCGGGAACCCATGGCTATTATATCAAGGTCAAATCCGTTCATATCTCCGACTTTTGCAGAATATGACACCTTCACACCTCCGAAACTTTTCGCGCGGCGCGCAACTTTGCGCTTTGCGAACGTGAATTTTCTTTAAGCTCGTTGCTGTCCGGCAAAAGCGGCTTGCGAGTAATAATTTCAAGCTGCTTTTTGAAGCCGCACACACATACCGGAAAATCCGGCGGACAAGTACAACCGTCCTCGTATTTTTTGAATGCTTCCTTTACGATTCTGTCCTCCAGCGAATGGAACGTAATTACCGCAATGACGCCGCCGATTTTAAGCTTTTGCACCAATGCGTCAATCGCCCTCGGTATCGCCGAAAGCTCGTCGTTAACCTCTATTCTTACCGCCTGAAAGGTTCTCTTGGCGGGATGCTTATCGTCGTAATTGCCGCCGACCGCGCTTTTGACTATATCCGCCAGCTCGGTGGTGGTTTCAATGGGCTTTTGCTCTCGCGCGCTTATAATACGGCTGACAATGCGCTTGGCTTGCTTTTCCTCGCCGTATTTGAAAAGTATATCGCACAGCTGTTCGCGGGAATACTCGTTTATCACGGTATAGGCGCTTTTTGCGGCGGTTTTGCTCATTCTCATATCAAGCGGAGCGGTTTTCATATACGAAAAGCCCCTTTCGGCGGTGTCAAGCTGATAGGACGAAACGCCCAAATCCATCACTGCGCCGTCGATATATTCGCAGTCCTTTATATATTCCCCGATATTTTCGTAATTATCCCGAACATATGTGACATTTTTGTATTCCTTAAGCCGCTCGGACGCCGCTTCGATAGCGTCGCTGTCGCGGTCAACCGCGATAAGACGACCCTCGCCGCCCATTCTTTTGAGTATTTCAAGCGAATGGCCGCCGCCGCCGAGCGTGCAGTCAACGTAAATACCGCCTGCCTTGGGTTCAATAAGGTCAACCGACTGCTTGAGCATAACCGAATAGTGATTGAACTGTATCATTTCGTGTTCGCCTCCTCCAGCAAGCCGAGAAGGTCGGCGCCGTCGTTAGACTCCATGTACTTCTCATACACGGCCGTGGACCAAATTTCCGCATGATCCGACACGCCGATAATGGTAACTTCCTTTTCAAGGCCGGCGTATTTGCGAAGCTTGGTGCCGATAAGTATTCTGCCCTGTTGATCCGGCACAACCTCCTGCGCCGAGGCGAAAATGATTCTCTTGGTAGTGAGAGCTTTGGCCTCCGAAACAGACAAAAGCTTCTCAACGAACTTATCCCACACGGCGCGCGAATAAACAGCGATGCAATTATCCTCGTATTTAGCGATGATAAACGCTTCGCCCAGCTCTTCGCGATAACGTGCAGGTACAAACAAACGGCCTTTTGCGTCGATTGTATGTGTAAATTCGCCCAGAAGCATACTGACACTACCCTTTCATAATATTAAGTGACAACAATAAGAGATGGGAACCATAGGTTCTGTGGACACTATAGACCACTTCCCACCACTTTTATACACTACACCTATATTATAATGGGTATTTTATAAAATTTCAATAGGTTTTTGGAGATATTTTTGTGCGTTCACAAAAAATTTACAATTGTGAACGCACCGTCATGGCATATTCAATATAAAAATCACTGCTGTTTTGGCAGTTTTACATAAAAGTCAAGGCTCGCCCGCGGCACATAACCGCTCACGTCGCGGCCGTAGCGCAGCATTTCGCGCACAAAGGTCGAGGAGCAGAATTCAAGCTCGGGCTTTGCGGCTATAAGCAGCGTTTCACAGCCTCCGATTTGATAATTGATCTGCGCCATATCCTTTTCGTACTCAAAGTCTTTGCAGCTTCGAACGCCCTTGACTATGACGTCAACGTGATTTTGGTTGACGTAATCGCACAGCAGGCCGCTACTTTCCTCCACTCTGACATTCGCGATGTCGGCACAAGCGGCGCGAACCATTTCGACGCGCATATCGCCGAACATGTACTTTTTGTCGGAATTGAGCATCACCAACACCGCAACCTCGTCAAACACGCCCGCGGCGCGGCGAATAATATCCAAATGTCCGTTGGTAATCGGGTCAAAGCTGCCCGGTATAACCGCTTTTTTACTCATTTTCGCCGCCTCCGACAGCCGCACGGCGCAGTACATGGACGTAGGTTTTGCCGTATTTATACTGCTTGACGATTTCCGCCTTGCCGAAAACACTGTTATTTATGACGTCAAGGTCGAAATCCGGGCTGTCGCTTTCGCAGAAAATCAAGCTGTTGTCGTGAATACAGCCGGACTTGAAAATCTTTTTTACCGCCTCGGGGCAAAGTCCGAGCGCATAGGGCGGGTCGATGAAAATGTAGTCGAAAACAACATTTTTGCCCGAAATAGACTTCAAATACTCGGTATAATCCATGCAGGAAACCTTGCAGGAGGCAAAAAGCTTTGTCTTTTGCGCGTTTTTCTTCACAATTTCGACTGCGGCGGGCGCGTTGTCGATAAACACACAGCTTTCGGCGCCGCGGCTGACAGCCTCCAGCCCCAGCTGACCACAGCCTGCGAACAAATCCAGCACACGCCTGCCCTCAATGTCGAACTGAATCGAGCTGAAAATCCCCTCTTTCGCCATCTCCGTCGTCGGGCGGGTGGCGTCGCCGTCAAGCGTGTCAAGCCTTGTGCCGCGTGAAATTCCGGTAATTATTCTCATATTTTCTCACTTTCGATAATTTAGTAGTTTTAATAAAACGGTTGGTTTGTGTGCAACAAGCAATACGCAATTTGCGAATGCCTAAGCTTGCAATCTTAGCCTTACAAATGTGCCTACTGAATTTGCATTCTAAACAGAACGCCAATGCAGCAGTGCACTGCGGATTTTCCCGTGATTTCAAAAATCAGCCGTCATGTCTTTCAACACATGTGGGGATGCCGAAGCATCCCCACAGATTGAAATTAAAATTATTCTGAAACGACGCTTGCCATCAAAGGAATTTTTCCAGCGGGAAGTAGTCCAGCAAGAAGCTCATTGCTTCGGAGTCAATGCCGGTCATCAGCTTATCTCTGAAGCTGCTCTGCTGTGCCGCGGTCATGCCGTTGTAAATCTCGACAGCCTTGTCAATCTTGGTGGAATACGCCTCATTTACATAATCGGGGGTAATCAAAATGCCGTTGTTGGCATCAGCCATAACACCCTCGAAGCCCTCGATGAACAGTGCACTGATCGAACGTTCGGTGGAATTCATTCTGATGTCCTTAATATCATTGCGGGCAGTTTGCAGATGTCCGAGTATTTCGGCATTTGCCTCGGCGATTTCTTCGGGAGTCATACCGCTTTCTCCGGTCGATCCGCTGTCGCCCTCACCGGTCGAGCCGCCTGTACTACCACCGGTTGTGCCGCCTGTGCTACCACCGGTCG
>CAYWMF010000003.1:0-6291 GCA_964459175.1 uncultured Oscillospiraceae bacterium | reverse complement strand
CTGTGCTACCACCGGTTGTGCCGCCTGTGCTACCACCGGTCGAGCCGCCTGTACTACCACCGGTCGATGTTCCGGGTCTTGTGGTCGAAGTACCGGTTGACGAAGAACCGCTTTGATTATTCTTTTCTTCCTGCTTTTTTAGTTCCTCTTGGTGCGCGGTGTAAAGATTGGCAAGAACTACCACAACCTCGGAACGCTTTATAATTTGGGTTGCGCGGAATGTGTTGCCCTCCTCGAGCGGCATGAGAAAATTCGTAACAACCGCTTTAACGTCATTTACCGCCCAATCGGAAACCTCGTCGGTAACGTCCATACCCTCAAGCGGCAGGGCGTAAAGCTTGAGAATGCGATTGAGAACAGTGCAGGTTTCCTCACGGGTAAGCTGGTTATTGCCGCGGAACGAATCATCCTCGTAGCCCTTGATATAGCCGGCTTTTTTAGCGATAAGCGCGACATCATAGAACCAGCAATGAATATCGTCCTTTGAAATATCGATAAATTTGGTTTCATCGCTTTCGGTGTAACCGAAAATCATGTTAACCATCTTACAGAATTCGGCTCTGGTCAAGCCGTTATCGGGGCGGAAAGTACCGTCCGGGAAGCCGCCGACTATTCCGGCCTTTGCAAGAATTGAAACCGAATTTGCGTAAGCTGCGTTGGCATAGTCTATATCGCTGAAAAGCGGCGTGCCGTCAGTGGCGTATTTCAGTGCGTTTTGTTCGGGTTCACCCTCGGCTATTGCCATTACATCGCCCTGAACATAGGACGTCGCATCCTCAGCGGCAACACTTACGACAAGTGTCATTGCCGCCAGCGCTGCGAGAATAAGCAAAAGAATTTTTTTCATATTTTCTTCCTTTCGTTTTTTCATTTAGACTGCACAAAAGGCGTTTTTGTTCCTTATGTTGCATAGACAAAAGTGCCTAAACCCCGAAATGGGCAGAAAATAATTTCTGCCCATTTGATTTTCGGTTCAATTGATATTAGTCGTTGGTGGAAATGTATTCGCCTCTTGCAAACCAGCCGAGATTGCCGCTTACGTCAGCGAAGAAGCCGTCAATCAAGCCTGTCGGGAAGCCCTTGCTTTCATCGACAACCGGCATATTGGTCTTATCGAACTTATAGCCGTTGAGCTTGTCGTTGTCAAAGGAATAAGCCTTGTCGTACGCCTCGGCGGTGGTGGTGTCGTAGCCGGTGATAGCCTGCTTGAGCAGATCGCTCATCTTATCAATATCAGCTGCGGTGAGACGTCTGTCCTTGTACTGCTTAAGCTTTTCAAGGCGCTCGTTAAGATCGGCAATCTTGTTGATTGCGTCTTCTGCGTACTGGTCAAGATATTTGTTGACGGTGGTCATGTAATCGTTCATGATTTCGGAGAACTTGTTAGCAAGGTCGTCAATTTTGGCGTCGGTGAGCTTATCCTTAAACTTGATGCCGGCGTTGTCGGCCATGATAACAGCTTCCTTAATAAGCTCATAGTAAGCCTCGTTGGAAAGAAGCTTGTAACCACTGAGCATATTGGCGTTATCCTGAGCCGCGCTGCTGCCGCTAAGGAGAGCCGTGGGACTGAATATGTCAAGCAGTCTGAGGAAGTACTCGTTATCGGAATACTTGCTGTAGCATTTGGATTCGAGCTTGTCGATAGCCGCGTTATACTTGGGAATAAGTGCTGCGGAAATGGGGTTAACCTTAACCTTTACAATGTCCGTAACTGTAGCGGTGGTCGAGGTGGTACCGAATACAGACATCAGGGTTGTTCTTGTCAGGTAGTCGTTGTACCATGTTTGCAGCCATGTGGGCAGTGAGATGGAATTAATGTTGTAGTACTTAACAAGTGCCAGGTAAACCTCGTCGGTGTACTGAGCCTTTGCTTCGTTGAATGCGGTTTCGAGCTGAGTTTCGTCCATTACGGATTTGTAGCTGTCGGGAATGGAATCCTTAACATCCGCGTAAGTAAGGTTTTCAACCTTGTTACCGTAATGCTCGATTACATCTACGTTTTCGGAGGTAATGGTTACGGTATTGTTGGTAAGAAGCTCATTAACAACGTCATCGATTATTGCATCCTTTGCGGGTGTGGTGGTGCCGATTGCGGTCTTGATTTCATCGGCGATTTCGTCCTTGCCGAGGGTCTGAACGATGGAGATTTCGCGCTCAACAAGCTTAATGTTTCTGTTGGCGTCAACGATAATATCCAGCTTGCCGATAACCTTGTCGTCAACCTTATCAGCTGCCTCGAGAACCATGGATTCCTTGGTAAGAACAATATCCTTAACGGTGTCGATTACGCGGGTATCATCGTCGTAAACTATGGAAATAGTCTGATTGAAGCCGCCGCTTACAAGGTCGGTATATCCGCCGACGTTAACGGTGTTCCACTTGGGCCATACGGTAATGTTGTCATCAACGATGGTTTCAAAAGTAAATTCTGCGGTCACATCATCGGCACGTACCCAGGTCTTAGCAGGGATCTTGTGAATGTACTCAACATTGGAAGTACCGGTAATGCCGTCGTAATATTTGCCCTTGTACTGGAATGCGGCCTGAAGGTTGTAGGCGTCTATAGTAGCTGCGGGAACCTTATTGCCGACAACTACGTCAACATCGCCCAGCTCACCGCTGCCCTGAGGATCGAAGAAGGTTACCTTGTAAATCTTGAGCCAGTTTGCGTAAATGGTTACGCTGGCTTCGGTGGTGTTATAGGTGTATGCGGTGTCAACCTTGGTGCCGGCTCCGTTTTCAGCGGTATACCATGCGTCGAATTTGTAGCCGTCTTTGGTCGGAGCGACTGCGGGAATGTTAACGGTGCCCTCGTAAATAACGGGAACGCTTACGGAGTCTGCGCCGGAGGCATCCTTACCGCCGTCGTAGTCGAAGATAACATTATAGGTGTTTCTCTTCATGTATGCTTTCAGAGTTAAGCTTCCGTCGGCCGCAACAGTACCGGTGAGGTTGCCCAAAGTGGTATCCAGGGTGAAGCCGTTGTAGCTCAAATCAGATGCGGTCACGGTAGCGGTGGTATCAGCGGTTGCCGTGGTGGGAATGGTTGCATCGGGAGTGGTGTTGTAGCTCAAATCAATGTTCTGCTTGTAAACCTCGATGTTATAGGAAGCGCCGTCGGGAATTGCCTGCCACTGTGCATAAAGGGTGATGGTTCCGCCGTTTGCGGGAAGTGTGACATTGTTTTCGTCAATAACAAGGTCGGTCGAAGCCAGCCACTTGTTGTCGCTGTCGCCTGCCGCGGTAACATCGGACCATGCAACAAAGCCGTATGCGAGCTTAGTAAAGTCGGTCGCGCTGTTAAGCGTTACGGTAGCGCCGTATTTTACGTCGGTAACGGTTGCTTCGGTTTGGCTGTCAGCAGTGGTACCGCCGTTGAATTTGTAATTGAGGTTATAGGTATTTCTGGAGTAGTAAGCCTTAAGAACAAGGCTGTTGCCGACTACGGTACCCGAGGTGACATTGTTTGTGTTAGCGCTGTCGTAGGTGAAGCCGGTGTAGGTCTTGATATAGCCGTCGGTGGTTGCAAGCGCGCCAATTGCTTTATTGTAGGAAACAAATTCCTTAAGCTCGTAGGTTCCGTCAAGCTTTTCGAGGTAGTACTCGATTTTGTAGGTTCCGGTATTTACGGAGCTGCTTCCGCCGCCGTTGTACTTGATTCCGGCAGACTTGGACTTGAAGGTAACGGGGGTCTTTGCGATATAGCCCTTGAATACGCTGTCAGTTTCGTAGTTGTCGAAGTTAACGGTGGTATTGTTGTTGCTGATAACAACGCCGCCGTCAGCCGTAACGGAGGTAAGCGATATGGATTTACCGCCGCGGATTACCAAACGGCCGGTGATTTCGACATTTTTGAGAACAACGCTGTTAAGGCCGACGCCGTCAGCGATGACAAGGTCACCGTCTACGTTAGTATTCTCGATGGTGAGCTTGCCCTTGTTGTAATTGTACAATACATTGCCCTCAACAGCTTCGCCCTTAACGCCTGCGCGGCTGTCGATAACAACAAAAATATTGTGCAGAAGCTGAGCGAATTCCGCTCTGGTTATGTACTCTCTGGGGAAAAGGTTGTTCTTGTCCTGGCCTTCAACGGGCGAACCGTTGATAAACTCGCGCTCTGCCAAATCAGCCAAAAGCTCCTCGGACCAAGCGGATATTTTGTCGCTGTCGCCGAACTTTTCAAGGATTTCGGCATCGGCGCCGCTGAGAACCAGCGCTCTTGCGATTACGGCGAATGCCTCTTCACGGCGAATGCTGTCGTTGGGAAGCAGCTTGCCCTCATCGGTACCCTCGAAGGTGCCCATGTTGACAGCTTTTGCCATTTCATTGTAGAACCAATCGTCAACGGTAACGTCGTCGAATTTTTCAACATCGGCAAGAATCGTCGCGCCGAACGCACGGTTGATGATGGTTGCCATTTCTGCTCTTGTCAGATAAGCATCGGGTCTCAAGGTTTTGTCCTGATAGCCCTTTATCAGTCCGTTTTCGACAGCCCACTCAAGAGCCGCCGCCGCCCAATGTGCTTCATCATAGTCGGTCATTTCGCTGACGGACAAAGCGCCGGCAGTGATAACCACTGAAGCGAGCATTACAACGGTAAGAAGAATTGCTGTGAGTTTCTTGGTTAAATTTTTCACTTTTGCCATCCTTTCGTTTATGCTTTAAATTTTTTACTTAATTTATTATATAAGGCTTAATCGTCATCGCTGACTCTGTTTAGGTAATAAGCCTTAATATAAGTCTTTTCATCGTTGTACGCCGTTCTGAGCGACTGTGCCAGGGTTGTATCCTGACCGGAACCCTTGAGCAGCGTTTCGATTTCGGAAATTATCGCCTCAACATTGGCGTCGTATGTTTTTTCCCACTCGGCGAGAACTTTGGCGGCCTTTTTGAGGTATTTTGCCTTGATTGTCATTTTTTGCGCCTTGCGTTCCTCGGGGGAAAGAGCGTTGCATTCGGCCACATATTCAGCCTTTACACTGTTGTCGAGATTATTGATTTCGTTATTTGCCTGAGCCTTTGTGACATAAAGCTTTGCCACCAGCCGCGCGACCTGCTCGTTCACTTCCTTGAGCTCGTCCTTTTTATCGCTTTGCGGCGGTACGGTCGAGTCCTGCGGCGGTGTCGTGGGCTGTGGTGTCTGCGGGGTATTGTCCTGCGGCGGCTGCTCGCTTTGCGGCGGAGCAAGATCCTTTATCGGGTTGGTTTCGGTTTTATCCGTGCTCGGTGTCTGCGGAGCATCGCTTGTCTGAAGATTGCTCGGGGTATCGGCAACATCGGTCGTAATATCCGCAGGCGGTGTACTTTCAGGGGGATTTTCGATACTCTCGGCAGGCTTTGAGCCGTCCAGCATTCCGAGTATCAAATCTATCGCTTCGTCCTCGGTAAGCTCGTTATCGGCCAGCTTTTGCTGTTCCTCGTCGGTAAGGTCGCGGACATTGATATTTTCGTAGTTTTCCAACAGCTTTTCGGCCGACTGAGCGTCCTTTCTCAGCTGTTCGAGGTCCTCGGAGGAATTATTTCTCGAAAGCATATAGGCGCTTATATAGCTACGGAAATAATACGCCGTAAACCCCAATGCCGCAAGGATAACCAACAGCACGACAAGGAATATTTTAATGCCTTTCTTTATAATATTACCTCCTGTCCGCGGGCATACCACACCCACTGAAATATATACTAATAGTATTATGACTAATTATATCATCTTTTATAAAGATTGTCAATAGGAAATGCACAATTATAAAGCATTAAACATTGTTAATATTTTGTAAACTATGGAAGTCAGTTATATTTTGCGCGTTCGCCGCCGATATATTTGGGTCTTGTGCGCGCCATAACCAGATTTGCCTCGCCGATTTTTTTGACCGACGAGCGCACCGGCACAGCCACAGCCTTGAGGTGCATACCGATAAGCGTATCGCCGATATCAATGCCGGCATGAGCTTTTATTTGCTCGACAGTTACCGGATTTTCGAGCATTTTGTACACCGTTGTGGCAAAGGAGCCGCCGGCGTGGGCATGCGGCACGGCGTTGACGATTTCAAAGCCGTATTTCAGCGCCGCTTCCTTTTCTATTATAATCGCGCGGTTAAGGTGCTCACAGCATTGCGCCGCCAGAAAAATTTTCTTGGGCACCAATATCTCTTTGAGCGCCGCGTAAAGCTCGGCCGCCACGTCGAGACTGCCGTAGGAACCGATTTTTTCGCCCAGCACCTCGCTGGTGCTGCAACCGACGACAAGTATATCATTTTCCTGCAAATTTGCCACTGCCAGCAGATCGTTCAGCGC
>CAYWMF010000002.1:0-17481 GCA_964459175.1 uncultured Oscillospiraceae bacterium | reverse complement strand
GTACGCCGACAGGCTCAAATCCGCAAAATCTCCCTGCCTTTTCGAAAGTCCGGCAATGTGTCGATAAGCTATCGACACATTGTGACCGAGGTTAGCGTCAAAACGCTAACCTCGGTCGTTTCAGACCGTCGAGAAAGTCGCGAGAACGCGTGAAAAGATTTTTTAAAGCACTAAGCAATATTAAATTTCTTGTTTCTTTAATTGTGTGCAATACATCGAATATTGTGCGTCGTTGTGTGCTTGCTCATAACTATTTCGACAAACAAAACGGAGCTACATCTATAGCTCCGTTTTTTATCAATATAATAAGTGCAAAAGCAATTTCAGCGCGAAAGTTCAATCCTCGATGAACTCGCATTTGGGGCCGGCGATATAGTAGTTGAATTGGTCTTGAATGCCGGCTTCGGCAGTGGTGCCGCGGTGAACGATGCAGCGATATTTGAAGGTCATGCTGCCGCCCTGCTTGATGACGCGGTCGCCGCCGATATAGAAGTTGTTGGGCGCGTAAAGACCGTAGTTGCGGGAATGCCAATAGGACGGATAGGTGTCGTTTTCGGGGTTATCCAGCAGCGCAACGCCATAGGTGAAGCCGTTGTTGGTTTTGCCGTAGTAATCGCAGTAGAACGAACGCTTCATCCAGATTTCGTCCTCGTTGATGCCGCCGTGGGAATCTTCAATGGTGCCGGTGCGGTCGGCGCGCAGGTTTTCGTCCATACGAATCGCAACGGGGCCGGCCTCCTTGGTTTCGCCGAGAGTTACGTCGCCGTAGTTGGCAAACAGTGTAAGCTCCATATCCATGATAACCGTTTCATCGGCGGGGTTGTAAAATCTTACGGTGGTTCTGTCGTCGCACAGCGGCTTACCGTCGTGGTCGGTCCAGGTGTTTACCGCGTCAAAGCCGGCAGTAACCGCGCCGCCCGCAATAGCCTTAGCCGACTGATTTTTGATATAGCCGTGGGTGCCCTCGGGCTCGTTCCAGGTATCAACGCCGTTTACGGAGCCGTGGCTGAACCAAATCGAGCGATGATGCTCATGCTCCTTGGTTTCGAAATCGTAGCGTGTGATATTTTCGCCGAGCTTGGTGGTGATAGGTCCGATGTGCGGCTTGGGAAAACCGATATCGTACTGATAAGCGGTGTAAAATTCGCCGTCGATATTGATGTTGATCTTGCCCTCGCCCTCGGTGCTTTCGATTTTGGTCGGGGAAACCGAATCAAAATCGGGCACAAGCACAGCCTCGGTGCCTTTTTCCATGTAATCGAGAATAAAATCTATACGATATTGGCCGTTCTTATCCTTTGACAGCTGAGCGGGGATTTTTTTTCTGCCGTCCTTGAGCCAAAAAGAGCATTCCTTCAGCGCCTCGGCAGAATCGAACATATAAGTAACGGGGCAGTTTACGACGTTACGCATACCGGCGGTAATTTTGATGGATTTCATGAGCAAAACTCCTTTTTTAAAATGAAAGTTCATTAACAAGCTTGATTTTATCAGCAAACTGTTAACGCGGTAAAGGGCTAATTATTAACAATATGTAAATTATGCGAAAATATCCGTAATGCGTTGATTTATTTACATATTTCACTGTTTTTTTGAGCAAAAACATGATAAAATTTCAATAGAATATATTTTGGAGGACACAATGTACGGAATTTTCGAAAGCAAAAAAAGAGCGTATTTTAAAATAATCGACGAGCTTGAATTCAACTTCGTATTTGAGGGCTGTCCGGTGCAGGTTTTGCGCGGACGGACAGTCAGTGATATAGAAAGCGGCAAAATTTATTTGTCGCTGGATTTTCTCAACGTCGGCGAAAAGGCGGTTGAGGGAATCGGATTTCAGATATTTTTCTACGACGGCAAGAATCTGCCGTTCGACAAGCCGGATTTCTTTTTCGACCTGAAAAAGACCCCGCCGGAGGTGATTGTGGCGGACAAAAAACCGAAAAAACATGTTAAATCCGTCGGCAAGAACTTGCTTTTCGGCAACGATTATTTCATCGAGCTGAGCGACAAATACTTCAAAAAAATCGACATCGGCATAACCGAGATAGCCTTTGCCGACGGCACGCGCGAGTCGTACAATGCCGTATCGCGCAGCGAATACAGCTCGTTTGAAGCGCTGAACGTGGAGGAAATCACGGCATACAAGGACATCAACATTTACGCCGAGGCCGAGGAAAGCCACCCGGCAAAGGTTATACCGACGCGGGACGAGCTGACCTGGGTGTGCTGCTGTAGCGCCAAGAACCCCGCCGATGCGGAAAAATGCGCCGTTTGCGGCCGTGAGCGCGACTGGCAATTCCAAAACCTGACGGTGGAGAACCTTGACCGCGTTATCGACGACTACAGCAAATCGGACACCGCCCGCCGCCACCGTGCAAGCGAGCTGCGTTCGCAAGCGCTGTCGAACTCCAACTTAAGCGCACAGCAAAAGGAAGAAAACGAGCGGCGAGCACGCGAGGGCATCGAGCGCGCCGAACAGCAGCAAAAAATCGCCGAAACGCGCAGAAAACGAATTATAAGCATAGTTTTCATATGGCTGGTGGTGCTGGCGGCGTATCTTGTAATTTCCAACATTACGCACGGTGCGAGGTAAAAATGAAGTTGATAAATAAGTACATAAAATGTGTTGCGGCGTTTTGCCTGATTTTTGCGCTTATGTGCCCGATTTTTCTGCCGGCAAGCGGCACAAAGGCACAGCTTTTTGAGGATGTGAGCGAGGGCGATTGGCATTACACCTACATAAAAACCTTGACCGAGGACGGCATACTCAAGGGCATGACGCCCACCGCCTTCGAGCCGTCGGGAAAGCTGACCGCGGCTCAGCTTTGCGCGCTGATAACGCGCTGTCTGGGGCTGGAAAGCACGGCAAATAAGCTGTCGGCGCAGAGCGATATATGGTTTTACGGCTACGCGGCGGTGCTTTACGAAATGGGAATACTGGACAAGGCGGATTTTCCGCCGGAAGAAAGAGGCACGAAATTGGTTATAAGCGATTCGGCGTACAATTGGCTGAATTCGCCGATTCGCCGCGATATGACGGCAAAAATCATCATCAAGGCGTTTGAGCACAGCCGCGGCTTCATCGTGGGCGGCGGCTACGATCAAAATTCGCTTTCCGCCTATGCCGCCGAGATTGCCGATTATGAAAAAATCCCGCAAAATATGCGCGAATATGCGTTAAAATGCTACTATAACGGCATTCTCAACGGCTACGACGACGGTACCTTTCGGCCCGACGGCTACCTGACCCGCGCCGAGGCGGCTAAAATTATATCGACGGTATTGAATTATTCGTTGCGCGAGCGCAGTGAATATCGCGATTTGCCGCCGACGGCAATGGTTTCGAGCACCGACTACGGCACCGACTGGGCAGACAACATGATTTTGAATTCGCAAAGGCTGGCTGACGTTTTATGGCAAGTCTCGAACGGTCTGGAGTTCGGCACGGACAAAATAACCCTGCGGCTGGACAACATAATCCCCGCCGGCTATCTTGTGGAGGCACGGTTTTATGTCAAGTCCGGCGCCCGCTACAGCGGCATTTATCACGCCGCGCCGTCGGATTTTCCCGCGGTGCACAGCGAGAGTGCCACAGGTGAGCGCGCGGTGATACTTTACTTGAAAAACGCCGACGCCGACGGCCGAATCGACGGCACCGCCGAGTTCCGCGCCGACCGAAACGGCAAAATTATTTACAGTGATTACCAAATCAGATAAAACAGCTTTATAATTTGCGATTCTCGGCAATCACCTAAACCCGTTTCTGAATTCGCGGGGTGAGGTGCCGTAACGCTTTTTGAACATGCGCGAAAACTGGGCGCTGTCGTTGAAGCCGCACAAAAACGCGATTTCGGTGCAGGAAAGCTTGGTATTTCCGAGCATATCGCCCGCCTTGGACAGGCGGCTGTGCAAAATATAGCTTTGCGGCGACATGCCGTAGAGCCGTTTGAATTTACGCCGAAAGCCGTCGTAGGAATAACCGCGGCTTTCGGCAAACTCTTTTACGTCGATGCCGTCGAGGCAATCGGAATCGAACCGCTCGGCCCAGTCGTTATCTGCGGCGGAACGCATAATATCCCGCATGAGCATTACCGCCAGCTCGTTGAGAAGCGAGGATAGCAGCAGCTGTGACGAAAAGCGCGGCAGGCGGCTTTCGGCATAAATGCGGTGCGCCAAGCCGGACAGCTCGGCAAAGTTGCGAGGCTTATAAACGCCGCTTTTGAGCTCAAAAAAGCCAAAATCGAACACAAAATACAAAAGGTGTCCTTCCTTGTCGTGATATTCGTCGTGCGTTTCACCCGGCTTCATGACAGCCAGCGTTCCGTCCGAAAAATCATACGAACGGCCGTTAATTTCGGTTTTTCCACTGCCGCCGAGATAAAATACCATCTCGCAATGCTCGTGCGAATGCGGGCTGACGTAGTGGTTTTTGTTCGTTTTCTGTTTAACGATATATATAAGCTTGGTTTCCATTTTACCCCTCCGCGTATATTGTACTTCAAAATCCGCACGCTGTCAATAGCGGCGCAAAATAATTATCCCAAAAAGCACAAGTTATTTAAATACAGCAAGTAATTTTGTCGCTTTGGCGATATAATTAATAAAAAAGCTAAAGGAGCTGTTACCATGGGAAAAATCATTCTTGACACCGATTTGGGATCCGATATTGACGATTCCTTTGCCATTGCATACCTTTTGGCGCAGAAAAACTGCGAGCTTTTGGGCATCACCACCGTCAGCGGCGAGCCCGTAAAGCGTGCCGAGATGGCCAGCGCCATTTGCCTCAACGCCGGAAAAGGCGATATTCCGATTCATCCGGGCGCGGAATTCCCGCTGATTCACGCGATTAAGCAGGACATTGCCCACCAATACGGCAAGCTCGAGGCTTTTGAGCACAAAACCGAGTTCGAGCCCAACAGCGCCGTCGCCTTTTTGCGCGAAACTATACGCAAAAACCCCGGCGAAATCACGCTTGTTGCCATCGGTGCACTGACCAATATCGCGCTTTTGTTCTGCGTTGACCCCGAAATTCCCTCTTTGATCAAGCGCCTTGTTATCATGGGCGGCCATTTTGCTCAGTCCGATCCGCAGAACACTGTCAAAGAATGGAATATTCTTTGCGACACACATGCCGCCGCCATCGTGTTCAACCGCGCGCCCAAGGACTTTGTCGCCGTCGGCACCGATATAACCTTCCGCGTAGTTCTGCCGCGCGCCGACCATGAGCAATACAAAAATATTCCGTTCCTCAAGCCTGTTTTCGGCTTTGCCGAGGAGTGGTTCGCGCGCGCTGACCGCGTGGTTTACCACGACCCGCTGGCTGTAGCGTCGATTTTTGCTCCCGAAATCCTGAAGTATACTCGCGGCAAGTCCGAGGTCATCACCGACTGCTCCGAGCGCGGCTTGACTACCTTTACGCCCGACCCCAACGGCAACGTCACCGTCGCAAGCGACGTCGATATCGACGCATTCTTCAAGCATTTTTACTCCACCTTTGCAAGATAACCGTAATTTCGCACACATTTGGCTTTGTTCGATTTGAGGATATTCACTTTAATGTTGCTTTTTGCTTTGCAAAAGGCAACATTTTTTATTTGGATATCTTTTTCGTCCACAGCTCCTCGCCCATTTTGTAATATTTTGTGCGGCGCGGAAATATAATTAAAAAAAGAAACGGAGGCGAATGGGGCGGATTATTTTTTGAAGGCACTGGAATATCTGCCGCCGTCGTTGGCGACGGCGGCGCGCGGGCTGGGCGAGGTCGGCGGCAGGGTTTGCGAAATACGGATCAGGCGTGGCATGGCAATGGCGTTTTCCACGTATGACACAACGGTTTTCGTCAACACGAGCGGCCGCGTGTGCAAGCTCTCGGCGGCGGTGGTGTGCGGCGATGACGATATAAAGTATGCCGTCAACCGCCTGTGCGCCGGAGCGGTGTATCGCTGTGCCGACGCGCTTCGGCGCGGATATATCGTCACACCCGAGGGACTGCGCGCCGGTATTTGCGGCGAGGCGGTGTATGAGGACGGACGGCTTTGCGTGGTGGACAATTACACGTCGCTGAATCTGCGCATTCCGCACACGCATCGCGGCTGTGCCGAGCCGCTTTTACGGACGGTGCTTGCGGACGGACCGCGCTCAATGCTGATATTTTCGCCTCCGAGCGTCGGCAAAACAACGCTTATACGCGAGCTTGCCGTCAAGCTTTCGCTCAAATATCGCGTCGCGGTGGTGGACGAAAAGGGCGAAATTCTGCCGCGCGGCATGTGCGGCGATTGCGGCATGTGCGATATTTTGCGTGGATATTCCAAGCCGGACGGCATGGAATTGGCCGTGCGTATGCTGTCGCCGCAGGTGATCATTTGTGACGAAATCGGCATGGCGGACGACATTCCGTCGATACTTTCGGTGCAAAACAGCGGCGTTCCGCTTATAGCCACCGCTCACGCCGCGGACATGCGGCGGCTGATGCTTAAGCCCAACCTGCGGGCGCTGTGTGAGGCCGGGGTTTTCGAGTTTTTTATTCGGCTGGAAAAGGGCGACGAGGGCATGAAAGTGATTGTCGAGGGCGGCGAAAATGGAAATTAAGCTCATCGGATACCTATTGCTGCTGCTGTGTCCGACGGCGGCGGGCTTTATGCTGTCGCGCGACACCGGCGAGGAGCTGGCGCGGCTGGAGGGCGCGATACGAATGGCGGAGCACATAAAGTACGAAATCAACCGCCGCATGAGCACGCAAGAGGAAATTTTTGCGCGATTTGACAATGAAAGCCTTGAAAAATGCGGCTTTTTACCATTTGCCAGAGCCTGCCGCGTCGAGAACGAAAAATCCGTGCTGACCGCGGCGCTGGAACACTGTGGCAAATTACTGCCGTCGTTTCCGTCGGCTGAGCAAGCCCTGCGGGATTTCGGTGAAACGCTGGGCACACTGCCTCGCGCGGCGCAGGAGCAAAGCTGCGATGCCTGCATAAGCCGCTTGAGCGAGCTGTACGCGGCCGAAAAGGAAAAATCCATCGGGAAAATCAAGCTTTATCGCAGTATGGGCATGCTTATCGGCTTTGCGGCGGTACTGCTTTTTTTGTAGGAAAGGACGAAAATGGACATTTCTTTGATTCTGAAAATCGCCGGCGTGGGCATTGTGGTGGCCATCGCCTATCAGCTTCTTCAGCGCATGGGGCGCGACGAACAGGCAATGCTTTTGTCGCTGGCGGGCGTTGTCACGGTGCTTTTGCTGGTTGTGGGCGAAATTGAGCGCCTTTTTTCCACGGTTCGAAGCGTTTTCGGCCTATGAGCGACATCATGGCGCTGTGCGGCGGCGTGGTGGGTATAACGCTGATTTGCGCGACGGTTCGGCGCGCCGCCCCGGAATGGGCGATGCCGATAGTGGTTTGTTTAGGTATATTTATTCTGCGGTACGCTTTGAGCTTTATTTACCCTACGGTGCTTTATGTGCGCGAAATTTTTGAGCTTTCGGGCTATGGCGAATATCTTTCCGTCACCGTAAAAGCATTGGGAATAGCAAGTATTACGCATATAACCTGCGAAATCTGCCGTGATTTGGGCGAAAGCTCTGCCGCCGCCAAGGTGGAGCTTTGCGGAAAGGCGGCGATGCTTTTATGCGCGATACCGGTTGTAAAGCAAATATTCTCGTGCATAAATATTTACTTATAATAATAATTATACCGTTTTTGACATTTTCCTGCCGTGCCGAAAGCAATTTGACGGAAGAAATCATTCGCTTTTCCGGCGCCGACAAGCTGACAGAGTCTTTGCCCGAAAGCGTGCGCCAAAACGAAATTTTGAGCGACGCGGACTTTTCGCTCCAACATAACGGCGCGCTTAAATCAATCATTTTGAAGCTTTTCGGGCTGCTCGCCGACGCTTTTAAGCGTGAAACGGCGGGTTTTTTGAGCCTTTGTGCCTTTCTTGCGGCGTGTGTGCTGCTACGGTTGCAAAGCGGACTGTCACCCGAAGTCGAAAGGGTCGCCGACCTTGTGTGTATGCTGTGCATTTGCGGCTATTGCCATGCCCTCACCTACGAAACGCTGAGGCTGGTGACCGCCGCGGTGAGCGAAATAGACCTTTTTATGACTTCGATGCTGCCGGTAATGGCGTCGCTGTACACAGTCGGCGGTGCCGCGGCCACGGCTACGGTGCAGAATGCCGCCGTTTACGGCGCCGTCACGCTGTTCGAAAAAATCAATGCTTCGCTGTTGACACCGCTGTTTAACTGCTGTTTTGCCCTGACGATGGTGTGTGCCGTCAGCAGTGTTCGGCTTAGCGGCGTGGTAAAGTTCATAAAAAATTTTGTAATTCGTCTTTGCGTAACCCTGCTCACACTGCTCATCGCCGTGCTGTTTTTTCAAAGCGCCCTGTCCGGCGCCGCCGATTCGCTGACTATGCGCGGTATTAAATACGCCGCGGGTTTTATACCGATTGTGGGCTCGCTGGTAGGCGAAGCGGCGCGAACCGTCGCGGCAAGCATCGGTGTTATCAAGGCCTCAGCCGGGGTTTTTGCCGTGACGGCGATACTTTACACCGTGTTGGCGCCCTGCGCCGTGATTATCTGCAAAAAAACTCTTTTGGCTGTCTGCTCGGTTGTGGGCGGCATTATCGGCGCCGACAGAGAGGCGGCTTTTATCGAGGAGGTCGACGGCATTTTGAGCATTCTTTTGGCATTGCTTCTTTCGGTCGGCATATTTTTCATTCTTGCCGTCACGATATTTATCAAAACGGCGGTCACGGTGTGATGGAGGCGCTGAAAAGCTGGCTGACGGTCATCGCCTCGGCGGCGCTGGGCACGTCGCTTTTGGAAATGCTGGCGCCGCGTGGGCGGAGCGGGCTGGACAAATACGTGAAATTTGTTTCCGCCGCCGTGATATTATTGGTCATAATAACGCCGATGCTTGAAATTCTTGCCGATATTGACGGCTTTTTTGACAAAATCGGAATAATTTGCGACGATGAAAATATAAATATTACAGAGAGCGACGAGGCGCAGAAATGGATTTTGTCCGAAACGCTCACGGCGTTGAAGGACGGCATAAAAAAGCTGACGCGCGAAAAATTCGGCTTGTCGGTCGAGGTCGAATTTGCGACCGAAATCGACAGCGACGGCATTGAAATACAGTCGGTCACTCTGGTGCCGCCGCTCGGTACGCCGTACGCCGACTGCCGCGAGGCGGCGGAATTTCTCGGCGATTATCTTGGCATTGAGGTTTATGTGAAAAATGATGCTGAACGATTTGATTAAAAGGCTCGGCGGTATAAAAGGCGCCGCGGCGCTTGGAATAGCCTTCGCCGTGGGGCTGGCGTTGGTGCTTTGGCCCTCACGCGATGCATCTCGGGCTGATAACGGCGGCTTTGATTATTCCGAATACGTCGCGGAGCTGGAGGACGAATTGCGCGAAATGCTGTCCAATGTGAGCGGCGTCGGAAACGTCAAGGTCATGCTGACGCTGGAAAGCGGCGCCGTACAGCATTACGAGCGCGACACCAAAACCCGCCGCACCGACAACGGCACCGCCGTCTCGGCCGAAACAGAGCAAAGCCTTGTTTTCGAGGACAAAAAGCCGATTTTGGTAAAGGAGGCTTTTCCCGAAATACGGGGCGTTGCCGTGGTATGCGAGGGTGCGCGCAGCTCGCGTGTGGAACAAAAAATAATTAATCTTGTCTCATGTGCATTAAATCTGCCGACAAACCGTATATATGTAACATATTAAGCTGAAAGGAAGATAGATTATGAATAACCTGGCAAAAATCACACTCACCGACGACGTCATGGCTTCGCGCCTTTACGACGAGTTGCAAAGCGACGATGCCGCCGAAAAAAACGACGAACCGCTTTTCGAGGGCGTAACCTTTGCGGAACCGAAAAAGAAAAAATTCGGCTTTAAATTAAAAAAGCCGAATTTCAAGTCCAAAGCCCCCGACGCGCCTAAGCCCGCGCACCGCAAATTTTCAAAGGAAGCACTGCGCAAAAACACGCTTGTCGCCTGCTGTGTACTGCTCATCGCCGTGGCGGTGTGGCTGAATTTCACCTTCTCCGGGGCGCCCGTCGAGCCGACAGGCGGCACCGACGTCGAGACCCAAGGCAAAATCCTCGGCGAATCGGCCTTTGTCAGCAGTGAAAATGACAGCGCCGAGGACTATTTTTCGGTCGCCGTCATCAATCGCCAGCGCGTGCGCGACGAGGCCATCGACATGCTCCGCGAGGTTGTGGACAGCGTCGAAACCAATTCTGCAATCCGCGAAAATGCCTTTAACGAAATGACACGCATGGCAGGCGAAACCAACAGCGAAATCAACATCGAAAACCTCGTCACCGCCAAGGGCTTCGAGGACTGTGTCGCGGTCATCAGCGGCGACACCGCCAACGTCATCGTCAAAAGCGACGGCCTTTCGCCGGAGCAAATCGCGCAAATCCAGGAAATTGTCTACACTCAGTCCGGCACCGCCATCGAAAATATCAAGATTATCGAAAAAAAGTGAGATAAGCCGGAAAAGCCCTCATCTTGACACGATGGTGCACTCCTCGTGAAGCCTTCTCCTCGTCGGGGCAACATTTTTCAAATGCTTGCTGGCAGACTATGTCTGACTGAGGGGTTGTTAAATGAGCAGAAAGAAAAAAATCGAATTTTTACAAGTAAAAGCAACCCCTCCGTCACACTGCGCGTGACACCTCCCCTGTGCGCTACGGCGGAGTCACATGAGGTGTTGTCGCGCCATCATGGAGGCTTCAATGGGAAGCTTTGCGGTTGCGGTAAGCATATGAAATATGCTGCCCTTAGCAACGTAAGTTGCGTACACAGGGGAGGCTTCAAGAGGAGGGCGGCAGTCGCGTCAATACCTCACCAGTCACTCCGCGTGACACCTCCCTTGTGCGCTACGGCGGTGTCACATGAGGTGCTGTCGCGCCATTATGGAGGCTTCATAGGGGAGCCTTCCCCTTGACGCGACTTACGTTGCTGAGGGGTTGCCAAATAACTCCACGGGAGCAGCAAGCCGCTCACCACAGGTGCCGTTAAATTCAAGGTGTAGCAAAAACTCAAAAAATCCGACGCTTCCCGCGTCGGATTTTTTTGGAAATATTTCGAATTCGGCAAAATTTGAAATATTTTGATTTAAATTTAAATTGAGGTTGAAATATTTGATTTAAGCAGAATCGAATAAGCCGTTTTGAGCGGGATGCTATGTGTGCCGCGTTGGTAGCCGTTTTGCGGTCGGCTCAGAACAGGATTATCAGGAACTGCGAAACCAGAACCACCGCGATGAGGGCGATGGGGTAGGTTGCGGCGTAAGCCGCGGCGACGTCCTCGGTGCCGGCGACATTTATCAATGTGCCGAGGGCGGGGGTGCTGGTCATACCGCCGGTGATGGAGCCGAGGTTATTGAGGAGGCTGAGCTTAAGTACGTATTTTGCGAAGAAATATCCGATAATCATGGGGAAAATGGTCATTATCGCGCCGTAGATAAAGTATATGACGTCGAAATATTCGATAAATTTCGCGCCGCCGGAAACACCTGCGCCGATGAGGAACAGCATAAGACCCAGCTCGCGGAAGACCTTGAGGGTGCTTTCGGTGGGCATGATACTGATTTTACCGATGTGGCCGAAGTGTCCGAAAATCAGCGCCATCAGAAGGCAACCGCCGGTTGTGGTAAGGCTGAAGGTCGTGCCGCCGAGGCCCTGCGAGGTCAACGGAACCTTAATCATACCGACAATAATGCCCAGTATTGCCGCGAAGGAGAATGCGCAAAAGCCGAAGGAATCAAGCTCGAGCAGCTTGCCGGTATAGGGCTTTTTCGCGGTTGCTTCGCTTGCGGCGATGAGGGTTTCACGCTCTTTTTTCATATCGGCTTTTACCAGCTTCGGCATTATCTGTATGAACAGTACAACGCCGAGAACGCCGAAAATATAGGCGATACCGTAGCCAACCGAAACAACGCTTTCGTAATCGGGGTTAACGGTAGCCTTGGCGGCTGAGAACGCGGGGGTCGAGGTGAGCGAGCCCGAAAGCAAGCCGACAACCATAGCGGTGAATTGCTCGGTGTTTTCCTCTCCCAAAGCGCGGCCGATATAGATGCATCCGACAGCGGCGATACCGCCGGCGACGATTATCATCAAACCGAGAAGCACATAGGACTTGAAATTTTTCTTCATATTGCTGAAAAACTTGGGGCCCGCGATGAAACCTACCGAGGTTACGAACAATATAAGACCCATAGTTTCAACAATCTTGAGCGCATCGGAAGTGCAGGTAGCTTGGGTGCCTTTAACGATAAACTGTGCGTCCAGCTGGTTATAGAACAAACAGCCGAACAAAAGCGCTATCATGAATACGCCCGCAGTACCGAGAGAAATGCCTTTTATGGTAATTCTGCCCAGAGCATAGCCCACCGCCGCGATGGCGAAAATGCAGAACACCAGAAATGTTATACCGGTAATCGGAATAACTCCGCCAAATAAACTCATTTTTTTATTTCCTCCTGATTATTTTCGCGTATAATCGGGGAGAAGCTTGGGAGAAACGGCCTGTGTGTCAATGCCGGCGCTCTCGATTTCAGCCTCGAATTTAGCGATATGGTCGAGTGTGAGCTTGCCGACGGTAACGTCTTTGCATTTTGCGGCGGCGCTTTGGCCGGCGCCTCTGCCGAAGACGATTATGTCGAGCAGTGAGTTACCCATGAGACGATTTCTGCCATGGATACCGCCGACAGCCTCGCCGGCGACGAACAGATTTTCTATATTGGTGGTCATGCCGTCGGGGGTGATGTCAAGACCGCCGTTTTGATAATGCAGGGTCGGATAAACCAGGATAGGCTCTTTTCTTATATCGATGCCGTATTTGCCGAACATGCGCATCATAGCGGGGATTCTCTTTTCGATAGTGCCCTCGCCGCCGATTTTTTCGATCATCGGAGTGTCCAGCCATACACCCAAACCGCTGCCGGTTTCGACGCCGTTGCCGCGCGCGCCGCATTCGCGGATAATGGAAGCCGCCGCAACGTCACGGGTTTCGAGCGGGTGAACAAAGACCTCGCCCTTGCAGTTGATAAGCTTTGCACCGAGGGAACGAACCTTTTCGGTAACCAACGCGCCGAAAATCTGTTCGGGATAAGCCGCGCCGGTGGGGTGATACTGAAGTGTATCGGCATAAAGCAGTGCCGCGCCGACACGGTAGCCCAGAACCAGACCGTCGGCGGTTGCGCCGTAATGGTTGGAGGTGGGGAAGCCCTGATAATGCATACGTCCCGCGCCGCCGGTGGCGATAATAACGGTTTTAGCCTTGGCAACCATAAGCTCGTGGGTTTCCATATTCATGAGAACCGCGCCTGCCGCCTTGCCGTTTTCGTCAAGAATAAGCTCGATTGCCGCGGTAAAATCAACCACGGGAATGCCGCGATTGAGAACCTCGTCACGCAAAGTACGCATGATTTCGGCGCCGGAATAGTCCTTTGCCGCGTGCATACGCTTTCTGGAGGTGCCGCCGCCGTGGGTGGTGATCATATTGCCGTCGGCGTCCTTGTCGAACTCAACGCCCAGCGTGCTGAGCCATTCGATAGCCTCGGGCGCGTCGCAAACAAGCTTTGAAAGAAGCTCGCGCTTTGCGGCAAAATGTCCGCCGCCGAAGGCGTCCACAAAGTGAATTGCCGGGGAATCGTTGGGCTTATCTGCCGCCTGAATGCCGCCCTCTGCCATCATGGTGTTGGCGTCGCCGATGCGGAGCTTGGTGACAATCATTACGTTTGCGCCGGCTTCGTGAGCCTCGATTGCTGCGGATGAACCTGCGCCGCCGCCGCCGATAATCAGAACGTCAACATCGTAGGCGGGGGTGGAAAGGTCGATATCCTCGGCCTTGATGCGGCTGTGAGCCTGAAGCATTGCCGCCAGCTCTTTAGGAACCTTTTGCCCCTTATTGGGGCCGATTTTGAGCTCCTCGAACTCGTCGGTCTTGTAGTCGGGGTGATAGGCCTTGAGCAAATCCTCTTTTTCCTGCGCGGTCATACGGCGCGGTTCGTAAGCGGTGTTTGCCTCTCTTGCGGCTTCAACCGCCTGAATGGATTTAGTAAAATTTTCGGTATACATTTCAGCCGCCTCCTTATTTCTCAATCTCTCTGTTGTTGTAAAGCTCTTTTATTTCGTCGATAGGCTTTTGCATGAGCGCCTCGATAAGCTCGGTGAAGGTGCCGTCCTTGATTTCCTTTACGCGGTTTTCAAGGTGGTCACACTTGGGCGCAAGATATTTGCCGTTGAGGCGGCGCGCCAGCATTGCAACCTGCGGATGCGAAATACCGGCGGGACAGCGGGAGGAGCATACGCCGCACATAACGCAGTCGAAGGATTCCTCGGCGCATTTTTCGTACTCGCCGCGCTGAGCGTAGGCGATGTACTGCATAACATTGAGCTCCTGAGTACAGCTCTTGGTGCAGGCGTTACAGCCGATGCAGGCGTAAATTTCGGGATAAAGCTGCATCATAATCTGCTCGGTGGGCTTTACCTTTTCAATATCGTAAACCTGCTTTACCAGCGGGAAAAAGGGCAGAGTTGCGATATACATATCGTTTTCGACCTTGGTCTGGCAGGCAAGACAGCTCTTAAGCTCGCGGTCGCCCTTGATTCTGTAAATTGTGGCGCAGGCGCCGCAGAAGCCGTTACGACAGCCACAGCCGCGCACCAGCTGATAGCCGGCGTATTCCATTGCGCGCATGATAGTCAGATTGCTCGGAACTTCGTATTTTTTTCCGAACAGAAATATATTAACCATGTTTTCCATGTTATTTTCCCCCTTAATTAATATTCATCCGGCAGTTCTTCAAGCTTGTCGCACCTGAAGACCGGGCCGTCTTTGCATACATATTTGGAACCGATGTTGCATCTGCCGCATTTGCCGATGCCGCATTTCATGCGAAGCTCCATGGTGGTGTAAATTTGGGTTTTATCAAAGCCTATGGAGCAAAGTCCGTCCAATGTGAATTTAATCATGATGGGCGGTCCGCAGATAATGGCGGTTTTGTTGGTATCAAAGCCCAGCTCCTTGACATAGTTGGGAACAAAGCCGACGTGGCCGTCCCAGCCCTCCTGCTCGCGGTCGATGGTAAGATGAACCTCGATGCCGGTGTCTTTGAGCCATTCGTTGATGATTTCCTGATAGTCAACCAAATCGTCCTTGCTGCGCGAGCCGTAGACAATATCGATTTTGCCGTAGCGGTCGCGATAGTGGCGGCAGTAGTTAATTACCGAGCGCAGCGGCGCAAGGCCGATACCGCCGGCGATGAACAGCAGATCCTTGCCGGCGAAAACATCGTCCACCGGAAAGGGGTTGCCGTAGGGGCCGCGAATGGTGATTTGCTGGCCGACGACGGCTTGATGGAGCCATTCGGTGACACAGCCGCATTTTTTGATGGAAAATTCCATGAATTCGGTATTTGTGGGCGATGAGGTGATCGAGAACATCGCCTCGCCGACGCCGGGGATTGACAGCATCGCGCACTGGCCGGGCATATGGTCAAAGGCCTTTTTGCCGTCGGGAGTGACGACGCGGAAGGTTTTGACATCGGGAGTGTCGATGCGTATATCGGTGATAACGCCGACTGTCGGAATTAACGCTTCGGTGCGGTTATTCATCTGCCTTGCCTCCTAACTTCTTCATAACTTTTACAATATTCATTGAAATGGGGCATTTATTCAGGCAACGTCCACAGCCGACACAGCTGAACAGCCCGTCGTTGTTTTCGGGGTAGTAAACCAGCTTGTGCATAAAGCGCTGACGGAAGCGCTCGGTTTGCGAATTACGCGAGTTGCCGTGCGCCATTTTGGTAAAATCGGAGTACATGCAGGAATCCCAGCAACGATATCTGATAACGCCTTTGCCGGTTTTGAAGTCCTTTATGTCGTAGCACTGACAGGTCGGGCAAACAAAGGTACAGGTGCCACAGCCCAGACAGCTTTCGGAAAGCTCCTTCCACTCGGGCGCGTCAAAATACTTTTTGGTTTTGCCGCCGCCGAATGCATCGGCCTTAAGGTCTGCCAGCGGAAGCTTTTTCATAATTTCGCGGGTTTTTGCCTTTTGAGCCTCAACCGCGGTCTCGTCGGCGTTTTCGGTTACATTTTCGATAAGCTTGAGCGCTTTTTCGCCCTTTTCGGTGTTGGCCTTGAAATATATTTCGCCGTCGCATTTCCAGCAGGCAACATCGCCGGCAGGCTCTGCCGCGTCAATACCGAAGGTCCGGCAGAAGCAGGATTCGGTGGGACGGGTGCAAGCCATGGTGAAAATCACGCCATGCTCGCGGCGGGTGGCATAATAGCTGTCATACGGCTCGACCAAAAACACTCTGTCCAGAACCTCGAAGCTCTTGGCATCGCAGGCACGCACGCCGAACACCGCAAAATCCTCGCTTTCGCGGCGGGTGTCGATAACCTCGATGTTCTGACCCTCGGTTTTGAACTCCATGAGGTTTTCGGACTGCGGGAAAAAGAAATCCTTGGGGCTACGATTGGTGTTGAGCGCCTCGCTCATGACATCGCCCGACGCCCACTGCTTAAATTCGGCGCCGTTTGCGCCGTCCTTGGGGATATAGAGCGTCATGCTTTCGGCGATTTTTTCAAAAACCTTATCCAGTGACAGGGTTGAACATTTACGCATTGTTATCCTCCCCTTTCGCAATTGCTTGAGCCGGTTCGATATCGCCCGTGGTGTAATCCACCAGCGGAGCGCGGCTTCCAACCTCGGCGCCGGCCTGATATTCGCCGTAGAAGGAATTTATATCCTTGATAAATTTGCGGTTCAAAAGGTGAAGCGGAATGTTCTGCGGGCAAACTCTGGAGCATTCGCCGCAGTCGGTGCAACGGCCGGCAACGTGGAACGCGCGGATGATATGGAACATTTTTTCCTCAAAGCTGTCCGAAACCGCCTTGTTTTCAACGCCGGATTCGGGGTTGTTGAACACGCATTTTTCGCAGGTGCAGGCAGGACATACATCGCGGCAGGCATTGCAGCGGATACAACGCGAAAGCTCGTTCTGCCAGAACGCGAATTTTTCGTCCGAGCTCATTTTTTCGAGCTTTTCAACCTCGTCGAAGCGGGCGCTGTCGATAACCTCGCCCTCATCGCCGATAAGCTCGTCATATGCGGTATGCTTTTTGCTCTTGCACACGCGGCATCTTTCGCAAAGAACCTCCGCGGCGGCAATGGTTTTTTCGCCGTCGTACAGGGTTTCGACCTTGAAGCTGTCGCCCTCGGCGCTCACCTTGACAATACCGTCGCCGGCGGCTTTTTTGAACTGCTCGGCATCGCACATGCCCTCGCAGGGAATTCCCACCGCGTAGACCTTTTCGCGGTCAAAGCGATGCTCGGTGAGCAGCTGATTGAAGCTGTAGGTATCGCAGGGCTTGAGGAAAACCAGCACCTTGGCATCGTCCTTGGCGGTTTCCTTGATAAGATACTTGGAGAAGTTGGCGCCGCAGAAATCGTCAAA
>CAYWMF010000001.1:0-22909 GCA_964459175.1 uncultured Oscillospiraceae bacterium | reverse complement strand
GACCATTTTGCCATCGAGCAAATCGACGATAAAACGATTACTGTTGGCTATTACGGAGCAGAGCCGCTGAAAAAATTCGAAAAGGAATATAAGGAATCGGTTCAGATACATATAAGCCTTGCATTGGGGCGAATGGTAAAGCTTAAAGTGATTGAAAGAAAAAATTCAAAGCTCGGTCCGCGTACCGCAAAGGCAAAAAATAATATCAGAGCCGCCAAGCTGCTTGCATTGAGCTTGATTTTTGTCGTAATAACGGTGTGCGTTGCGGTGATCGGATATAATTACATTGATAACCGTAATTTCCGCGAAACCTTTTACACTGTCAGTAGCCTGAAAACGGGCAATAAGGTACGAATTATCCAAATTTCCGATTTGTACAGCTGTTCCTACGGCAAAAATAACGCAAAGCTTATCGACCGCGTAGAAAAGCTGAAGCCGGATTTGATTATTTATACCGGCGATTGCTTGGATTCTTATTCCGAGGACGGCTACGCCGAAAGAGTTGTCGAGCTGTGTGCTAAACTGGCTCAAACGGCGCCGTCGTATTACATATACGGAAACAACGAGATTGAAAGATTTTACGATGTGCCGCTTACTCAAGAGGCGCTGGACGCAAAATTCGGCTTTGACGACGAAAGTCGCCGCCCCGAACAGCTTTCGGAAATTACCGATTCGTTCGAAAACACGCTGGAGTCTGTCGGAGTAAAGGTTTTGAAAAACGAGTCTGATGTTGTTACCGTGGGCAGTACCAACGTCGAGGTTTATGGCGTGCTCACCTCAAATCCGTCGTCGTTTGGTTCGTATGCAGGCGAAAGCTTTGATGAATTCATCTGTCAAAACACCAACAATTTGAAAGTTACCGCAGTCCACGAGCCGTTGATATTCGAGGAATATTCCCCTGATTCTTGGGGTGACGTTCTTATCGGCGGTCACACTCACGGCGGCACGGTGCGCGTTCCGATGCTGGGACCGCTGTACACTCACGAGGGCGGATTTTTCCCGGAGCGAAGCGGCGCTTTCGTATACGGCAGATACGAGGTTGTCGGCAAGCCGCTGATTGTGAGCTCGGGTCTGGACAATAAAAACGTTTTGCGGATAAACAATAATCCGGAATTGGTGATTATTGATATTAACCGCTTTTAATGGAGGGCGAATAAATGTACGTAGCAATTTTACAAAAAATACCCCTTGCGCTGGTGGCGATACTGCTCATTGTGACCGTGGTGATGCTTTGTCTTCGCTCAAAAAACGTGACGCGCAGTGAATTTGTGAAAATATTGAAAAACGCAAAATATTTTCAGGCGTGGATGCTGATTGCGGTGATTGTGCTTACCGGCTTTTTCGGAATTTTTTATCATTTGAAGTCCAAGCAGTCTGTTCGGGCAGTGGTTGCTTTGAATTATCCCGAGGCCTCACAGGCGCAGAACTCAAACGCAACCAGATATAACATGAACGAAATAATTTGCGACGAGGTTGTTGCCGCCGCAATTGAAATGGGCGCCTTTGAGGATGTCACTGTAAAACAGCTTAAGGACTGCTTGTCGGTTTATCCCTACATTCAGGGCGATGTGCAGGACGAATCGCAATATCATATTTCCACCGAATTTGTCGTGGAATATCATGCTTCCAAGGATACACAGCACCTGGACACGGAAAATGTTATAAAGCTTATCTCAAACGCTTACAAAGAATACTACATAGAAAAATATACCGAAAATTTCATAATGGACAGTGAAATCGACAAGCCGAATTATTCCGAAATGGAATATATGGATATTGTGTTGTATTTCGATAAAGAAATTTCAACAATTTTGAATTATCTTTACGGTATGTCCGGCAAGGGAATAAGCTTTATTTCGTCGAATAACACGACCTTTGATTCCATCGCGGGCAAAGTATACCAATTTAAAGAAACGCAAATCGATCAGAACCTGCGTTCTCTTATTTTACAGCACGGTGTTGTCAAGGACAGAGACGGATATATCGACAGATTGTCATATCAAAACAAGAATGTTGACTTTGACCGCCGCAGAAATGCAGTTTCGTATGACCTTTGCAATCAGGCGGTTGCAATGTATGCCGAGGAAATGACAAGAATTGTTTTGGTGCCTACTTGGGACACCTCCGGCAAATATTACATGGGCAGAACCAAGGTCGGAATTGACGAGCTGTCGGTAATGGCTACGGTTTACAGCGATAGGGTGGCATCGAACGAAAAAGAAATCATGGACAACAATCTTATCATCAACAGAATGCGTGGCGCAGCAGGAAATTCACCCACGCACGAGACGACGGATGCGCTGATTGCCGAAATTGATAAAAGCATAAAGGGCTTTGCGCAGGAAGCCGTCGCTATCGGCCGCGAATACTCGAGCTACCGAATGAATCGGTGTATAGCCGTTAGCATTTACGGTATATCGCTGTTCAGCGAATTGAAAACAATAATACTTTTTGCAATATTGGCGTATGCTTCGGTTGTGCTTTATGCCGTTGCAAGGGCGTTTCCGAAGAGATAAGCACAAAAAATTATACGGGAGGTTTACAAAATGAAGAGTTTTCGAATTTTCAGATACTTAAAAAAGTTTTTGCCGATAATAATAGTTTTTTGTGTTTTGGCAACATGCGCGATACACGTAAAGCTCAAAAATTCCAACACCTTTGTGGCTTCGGAGGTTATTCACTACAACGACGAGCAGGCCGAGCAGGGGCTGGCTCCAACCGGTGCAAGGCTGGATGTAAATGAAATAAAGTCCTCGGCTGTTATGTCAAGAGTTGTCGAAAGAATGGGGCTTGCCGGCATTTATTCGGTTGATAGCCTAACCTCGCGAATAACCATAACGCCGCTCCCCGATGAGGATAAGCTGGCGCGCAAGGAAGCAAAGCTCAAGGAGGGCGAGGAATATGTCTACGAGCCCAGCACGTATATTGTGTCCTTTGCTGCGACAAACGCAGAGGGCGAGGATTTTGCAAGAACAATTCTGAATCAAATGCTGGATGTATATTATGTCGAGTACAGCCGTAAATATGTCAATGTTTCGCCGGCTAATAACACCATCGAGGATTTGAAAAAGGATAACTACGATTATATCGAGATGATGGAGCTTATCGACAGCGGAGTGAGCGAAGCTTTGGCTACACTCTACCAAAGAATGGGCAGAAGTCCGTATTATCGCTCCACCAAAACCGGATATTCGTTTAATGATTTGGCGGATGATTTCAACTATATCCATCAGGTCAAGGTCTCCGCGCTGTTTTCCAAGATATATAAGTATCAGATTACAAAGAGTAAAACAGTCTTGCTTTCCGACTATACCACGCGAATAGACAATAACAATATTTCGAACGCCAAGGAGGAAAGCATCGTTGAGGATGTTCTCGATGTTATAACCGCATATGTCGATAAAATGCGCGCATCGGGAAATACGAATATCACCTACGAGTACATTCTCGATAACCTGCACGAGCGCAACCTGGCTGACGGAAGCGGCAACCCGATAGTGGATCAAACGGTTACCTACGACGAGCTTATTTACAGCTGGCGCAACCACAATGAAAATAAAGAGCATTCGATCATTGATTCCGCGTATTGCCGCTATATTATCGAAACTTTCGGAAATTGCACCGGCGCCTGCGCGGGCGGCGAATGCCAAAACTCCGCCAAAACCTGCACCGAGCTGCATAATTCGAAGTATTCACAGCTCAAAGCGGAAATTGACAACGAAATAAACGCGCTGATCGAGGATTTGACCGAGCTTTACAATATCACAATGGAAACGAACGACGAATATAACGAATATCTCGGCGCAAGCTATATTTCGGTTCTGTCGTCCGCGTCGGTTAAGCCAAGCGTAAATACCAAGCTTTATACTATAATAGCCTTTGCGTTCTTGGTGGTTTTGTGCTGCGGCGGCGCTGTTGTGTTTGCAAGACTGGCGGATATTATAAACTTTATTTTCTATACCGACCATCTTACCGAGCTTTACAATCGCGCGTATTTCGACAAATATCTCAAAGCAATGGATAGAAAGCTGCTTGACGACGGCACGGTTTACTGCATTGTCGATATAGCAAATCTTGCGGCGATAAATGCCGAGCATACCCGCCAAATCGGCGACGATATAATCAAGCTGTTTACCTATCACCTGAAAGAGGTGTTCGGCAAAACCAAGGCAGAATTCATTTACAACGGCAACGGAAGCTTTATAATTCTTGCTGAGGCTTCGGACTACATCACCGTTGAGGACATAATGGGACTTTTCGGATTGAGACTTGGCGACAGAGAAAGCTTCAAGGATATAAGGATAGAATATAAAGTCGGCATTGCCGAAACCTTTGAGGATCATCAAACCGCACGCAAGCTGCTTTCGGAAGCAATAAAAAGCAAAAAAGCATATGTATCTGAGCCGATAGACGAATAATCGGCAAATTTTAATCGTAAACGGGAGGGCAAATATGGAAAGCATGGCGCTGAAAAAGGCAAAGGAATTCTATTTTGTTGCTTTGGCGGTACTGATGTATTATTTTTTGACCGAAATAATAGATCTCGGCGTATTCGTTACCTATCGCCATGCGTTTGCCCTTGTTCTTACCGCATCGGCAATGCTCGACTTTTTGTATAAGCCCAATGTCGCGCGGGGCTTTACGGCGTTTAAGGCGTCACTGGTGTACAGCGCCCCGCTTATTGTCACAATAACGGCTTCGCTTTTTATATGGTTCACGGGTCTGGTTGATACCTCGGTTATTTTAAGGGGTATTTCCGGAGCGTTTATTTACAATAATATGCTGTCCTTTACGCTTGCCGCGGTCACATTTCTGTATATTTTCGGCGAAAGGGGAATATGGTATAATCTTATCGCAATTCTCACTGCAAATATACTGATGATAGTTACAATTGTGGTGCAAAACGGTATAGGTGCGTATTTTTCGGAGCTCATGGCGCTGATAACCTCGTTCGCCACCGAAACCGGCGATATAATCGTTCAGTCAGAAATACATGAGCTGGCGTTCTGCTTGGGCGCGTATTTGGTATATATGCTGTTGAAGCCCAAAAAGAGTCTTTCTTTTCTGATTTTATCGGTATTGACGCTGTTTTGCTTCATTTCGGCATTTAAGCGTATCGGCGTTATCGCTATTGCTATTGCGCTGGCGCTTGGCTGGCTTTTGATGTTCGTGGCAAAATATAAAAGAAATACCGCCGCATGGCTCACGGTATTCTTTACGATTGTGCTGGTTGTGTTTTTGATAGGCTATATCGCGCTGATTAAAACGGACGTTTTTTCGGCGCTTGAAAAGGCCGGTATTGACACCAACGGACGAGCTGATATTTATAATTCCGTGGATAAATTTTACGAGTTTTCGCCTGATTTTCTGGGCAACGGCATCGGCTTTTTGACATATCAGCTGAACACAAACATGCACATCGGAGTTTCAGCGGTACACAACGACTTTTTGCAATATTTTATCGATCTCGGCTTTTGGGGCTATATTTTGTGGCTTTTGTCCATGACGGTATTGCGTGTTTGCTATTTCGGCGCCAAGGGCAAAACCGAAAATGCGATTATTTCGTTTGCACTGACGGTTTATCTTATAATAGTTTCGATGACCGATAATACAATGAATTATCCGTTGCTCACAGCGGTGCTTGCGATTCTGATGATCGGGCACGGCTTTGACGAAAGGGTGCGCCACGCCGATGAAAAAATGTTTGGCAGTGTCTGCGCGGACAACAGAAAAGGCGAGGGTGATGCTATTTTATGAAAATATTAATGGTAAATAAGTTTCTTTATCCGCGCGGCGGGTCGGAAAGCTATATGCTGAAGCTGGGCGAACAGCTGAAAAGGCTGGGGCACGAGGTACAATATTTCGGTATGTACGACGAAAAGAATACCGTCGGAAATTCGCTCGGGCTGTATACAAATAATATGGATTTTCATAAAAAGTCCGTGGCTGAAATTTTTTATCCGTTTAAAATAATTTACTCCTTTGAAGCCAAGAAAAAAATTGCGCGGGTACTGGACAGCTTCAAGCCGGATATCGTTCATATGAATAATATCAATTTCCAGCTGACCCCATCGATAATATACGCCGTAAAAAAGCGCGGAATTCCGCTGGTTCAGACGGTTCACGATTATCAAATGATATGCCCCAACCACCTTTTGTACAGCTTCGGCGAGAAAAAGCCCTGCGACAGGTGCATCGGCGGCTCAAAGTGGAACTGCTTTAAATACAGCTGTATTCACGGCTCCAAGCTCAAAAGCCTTTTGGGCGTTTTGGAGGCAAAGCTGTATTCGGCACTGAAAACTTATAAATTAGTGGATTTATATGTCTGTCCGAGCAATTTTTTGGCTGAAAAGCTTTTGAAATCAAGCGGAATTTACGTCGAAAAAACCTATACAATACATAACTTTATCGAAAAAAAGGCCATAGGCTCGGCATCTGCGCCGCAAAAGCCGTATATCGTGTATGTCGGACGACTTTCCGCCGAAAAGGGCGTTGAGCTGTTGGCGCAAGCCGCAAGGCTTCTGCCGGAATACCGCTTTGAAATTGCCGGCGACGGCCCCGACGGCGGCGTGCTGGAGGGCATACCGAACGTAACACTGCACGGATTTGTCGGCGGAGATGAATTGACGGCGCTTATGGCGAACGCTCGGCTTTTGATTTTACCGTCGGTTTGCTACGAAAATTGCCCGCTTTCGATTTTGGAGGCCAATTCGCTGGGCGTGCCGGTGGTCACAATGAACAGCGGCGGTATGGCTGAGCTGGTGCGTGACGGTATCAGCGGAACGCTTGTCAAAACGCCGACGGCAAAATGCGTTGCCGAAGCGATAAAAAAGAGCTTGGACGAAAAATATTACGCCGAAATCAAGAAAAATTGCGAAAAGCTCAGCGGCGAAATAATGAGCGTCGAGGATTATTGTGAAAAGCTGGTCGAAAAATATAACGATCTTATAGAGGTAAAAAGAAATGTCAAAGCCTGAAATCAGCGTTATCGTACCGGTGTACAATACCGAAAAATATCTTGCAAGGTGTGTCGAGTCATTAAAAAAACAAACGTTTAAAAATATTGAAATAATCCTTGTCGATGACGGTTCGGGTGAGAAATGCGCCGCCATGTGCGATGAAATTGCCAAAACCGACAATCGCATAATTGTTATTCACAAAAAGAATGCCGGCGCCGGTCTTGCCAGAAATACAGGCCTTGAGGCGGCGACGGGGGAGTATATCGGTTTTTTGGATTCCGACGATTACATTGAAGTGGAAATGTACGAGCGGCTTTTAGAGACGGCGAAAAAAAATAATGCCGCGCTTGTTATGTCGGGCGTTGCCTTTGTCGGCGGAAATGTTTTCGCCAAGGACGGCGATTATGTCGTCAGAAGCTATTTTGAAAAGGAAACTGTTTTTGAAAACGCCGACGGCAAAAAACAGCTCATTCTCGGCGTTGTGGGGGCTTTGCCGCATGAGCCGTACGACAGTCGGTACGGCGTCGGTTTAAGCAAAAGCCTGTTTAAGCGCAGTGTTATCACTGAGAATAATATAAAATTTCTGTCCGAGCGCGAGGTGCTGTCGGAGGACACGCTGTTTATGGTGGATTTTATAAGCCGCTGCGAAAGGGCTGTCGGTATTTCAGGGGCGTATTATTGCTATTGCCGTAACGACGATTCGGTTTCAAAAGCCTACAAAAGCGACCGTCTTGAAAAGGTTGTGTCCTTTATCGAAATACTTGAAAAACGGCTTCAAGCCGAGGCGTCCGAGAGCGAATACAAAATTTATCTTGATCGCCTGACTCAGGGCTATGCGCGGTTTTTGTGCTCGCAGGAGATTATGCACGCGCGAGAGGTGAAAATGCCGTTTCCCGCGCTGAAAAAGCGGCTTAACGAAATTTGCACGCAAAAGCGGATTGCCGCCACGCTGAAAACCTATCCGTGGCAAAAGCTGCCGATAAAGCAGGCGGTGTTCGCCTTTACGATGAAATATAGGCTGTTCGGATTACAAAAAATTATTGTGGCTTTGAGGGACAGATAGGAGTTGTCAAGATGCTTTTTTCGGTAATAGTTCCGATATATAATGTTGAAAAATATATCCGCCGCTGTATCGACAGCGTACTTGCGCAGAGCTATGAGGATTTTGAATTGATATTGGTGGATGACGGCTCGCTCGACAATTGCCCCGAAATATGCGACAGCTATGCCGCAAAGGACGCACGCATAAGGGTGATACATAAAAAGAACGGCGGCTTGGTCAGCGCGCGACAGGCGGGTATTACGGCCTCGCAGGGCGAATATATTTTCAATCTTGACGGCGACGACGCGATAACGTCGGACGCCTTGCAAGCCGCTTACGAAATAATACGCGATACCGACGCGGATATTGTGTCGTTTTCCTACAAGCGTTACGAGGGCAAAAAGGGCGGTGCGACGGTGGACGATATTGTGAAATCGGGCTTTTACGGCAAGGAAGATATCGAAAAGCATGTTTTTCCGCTGCTTTTGTCGAATAAAAGCATGACACACGCATTTTATTTTTTGTGGGGCAGAGCCATTCGCCGCTCGCTTATCTATGAAAACCAGCTCGGCGTAAATACGGCTATCGCGGTGGGCGAGGATGTCAGCTGTATTGTACCGTGTTTTTTGCAGGCGCAAACCGCGTATTTCAGCAATAAGGCGGTATATCTGTACACGATACGAGACGATTCGCTGTCAACCGACTTCAAAACCTGCCAAATTACGCAAACCGCGGATACGATAATCGGCTTGCGCGGGCTTGAAATTCCCAAAATGAGCGATTTCGACCAACAGCTTGCGCGGTATTCCTGCTTTATGTGCTTTGCCATTTTGGCCGCCGCGGCAGAGGGCGGGCATTTTGAGGCCGCAAAGGAAATAAAAAAGCTTATATTGAATTCGGTGCACAAGGACGAAATACCAAAGGCAGAGTTCGAAAATATAACCGTCAAAAGTCGCATCGGAATATTTTTAATCAAAAAATATAAAATCGAAGCCGCGTTTTATTTTCTGTATTTCTGCAAAAAAATCAAAAGTATCATCAAGAAAGGGTAAAAGCCTTGAATACTTCACCGAAAATATCTGTAATAATGAGCGTGTATAATGGGCAGGAATATCTGCTTCAAGCCGTTCAAAGCGTGTGCGCTCAGACCTTCGAGGACTGGGAGTTCATAATTATCAACGACTGCTCTACCGACAAAACGGGCGAAATTTTGGAAAGCTGTGCTTTAAGCGACGAGCGAATAATGGTGTATACGAACGAAACGAATTTACGACTGCCGACCTCGCTTAACAAGGCGATTTCGCTTGCGCGCGGGCAATATATAGCCCGAATGGATGCCGATGATATATGTCTTGCGGACAGACTGGAAAAGCAGTATGCTTTTATGGAGAAAAATCCCGATATTTGCCTGGCATCCTGCAAATTCCTAACGCTGAAAAACGGCGTTTTGGCGTCCGGCGGCTGTGGCGGCAGAGGGGATTTCGAGGCAATAAAAGCGATGCTTTCGGTGACAAATCCAATTCTTCACCCCGGCGTAATCATACGTGCGGCAGAGCTGAAAGAATTGAAATACGACGTCTCGCTCACCTGCACAGAGGATCTTGAATTGTGGGTAAGAATGGCAACGCAAAAGCTCAAAATGGCTGTGATGTCGGAATATCTCATGGTATATCGGCTTCACGACAAGCAAATCACCGGCACAACACGCCAAAAACAGCATAATGAGGCGCTGAAAATCGAAAAGGCCTATTATTCGAGGTTGGCCGAGGCTATGAGCGATGAGCAGGCGGAATTTTACATAAACGGAATTTATTTCAGAGAAAAAATCGATGTGAACAAATTCTGCGCTTTTTTCAAATGGGTAAAGGCCGCCAACCGCAAAAGCGGAGCTTTCGACGAAAATGCGTTGAAATACGCCTTTTTCGAGATTTTGGCAGAGTATAAAAGAAGCGGAATTTCAAAATTCGAGCTTGTCAAGGCGATGCGGTGCTTCGGCGCGGCGTTCCTTATGAAGGAGCTCGGCGAGCGCAAAAAAAGAGCCTGCGCCGACGGCGAAAAATGTATCGAGGCCGCGAAAGGGCTGGGCTATTCGCAGTGCGGCGGCAGTCCCGAATTTCCTGTTTTCTCAAAAAATGAAGCATAGGAGGCAAACAATATGAAAATATTCGAATATCCATACGTTATTATAACCTGCTTGATTTTTGGCTTTATGATTTTAGGCGCGTTTGGCATATATTTTGCCGTAAAAGGCTATAAAACCGCCAACGGCAAGGCAGACATCGATTTTTCGAACGTGAATAAGCTCGAAAACCGCTTTGAAGCTCTAAAAAAGGCTCGCATAAACCGTTGCCTTGTTTACGTCAACATTGTGCTGGATAGTGTTATCAGTCGCCATTCCGAGCATAAAGCACAGCATATTTTTGCCGAAATTAAGCCTGTTTTGCTCAAAATCTTTGCGGACGGCGAAAAAAGCAATATCACTCGTTATGAGCAACATAATTTTATTGCCTTGAATGAGTGGAGCACCGACGAGGCGGCGGCAAATATCGAGCAATGCCAAGCCGAAATCAACAAATGCCTCTTGAAGCATGAGGCGGTCGGTATTGTGGACATAAGGTTCGGCTCTTATTGCTCGAATGTTACCCAGATTACCTTTGACGAGGCTGTCGGCCGCGCCAAGCAGGCTTGTATGCTTGCCCAAAACGGTAATATTGCCTATGCCGCATGGACTGCCGATAACGGCAAAGCGCTTGAAAAGAAAATCAAGATTGAAAACAGCATTGAGGACGAAATCGACAACAACCGCTTTTTCCTGGATTACCAGCCTGTTTTGGACGCGCGAACCAAAAAAATCGTCGGCGCGGAGGTTTTGTCGCGCCTGAATTCGAAAAGCAACGGCATTCTGACACCGGGAACCTTCCTTTCTGCGGTGGATTCGGTAGGGCTCAACAGCAAATTCGACTATTACATATTCGAAAAGAACTGCAAGTGGATTTCAAACAACAAAAATCAAAGGGAGCAATACAGCTACAGTATAAATCTGTCGCGCGAAACACTGTGCGATCCGTTGCTTGCCGAGCGTGTGATCGGCATTGCGGATAAATACAGCCTGAAATATTCGGCTTTGGCAATAGAAGTTTTGGAGGATAAAAACATAGACGGCGAGGCAAAAAAACAAATGATGCATAATTTGTCGATTTTGCGTCAAAAGGGCTTTGCAATATTGCTCGACGATTTCGGCAGTGGCTTCACGACATTTTCGGATTTGCACAATTTTGATATTACCACCGTCAAAATCGATAAGAGTATAACGCAAAAAGCAACTACCGAAACCGGATTTCTGATATTGAAAAACGTCATTCGCACCGCCAAGGAGCTTGGGCTTCATACTCTGTGTGAGGGCGTGGAGACCGAAGAATACGCGCAAGCAGCGATAAGCGCGGGCTGTGATATGCTTCAGGGCTATTACTACTACAAACCCATACCGGTGGCAAAGCTCGAAAAATTACTTGAAGAAAATGCTTGAATTTTACGGAGGTGAAAAGTTTGCTTTCGGTTATTATTCCCGCATATAACGAAGAATTATCCGTTGAAAGGGCTTACCGCACAATATCGAAAATCTTGAAAGAAGCCAATATTGACAACGAAATTATTTTTATTGATGACGGCTCGTCCGACTTGACCTTTGAAAAAATACGTAATATGGCCGAAAAGGAAGCCGGTCTGCACGGACTGCACTTTTCACGCAATTTCGGCAAGGAGGCTGCAATTTCCGCAGGACTTGCCAACGCCGCGGGCGATTGTGCCGTTGTGATTGACTGTGATTTACAGCATCCGCCGGAGAAAATTGTTGAAATGTACCGCCTGTGGCAAAAGGGCTACGAGGTTGTCGAGGGCGTTAAATCCTCGCGCGGCACAGAGGGCAAAATGCACGGCTGGGCGGCACGCAGCTTTTATTCGATTATCAGCTCGACGGTCGGCTTTGATATGTCAAACGCCTCGGATTTTAAATTGCTCGACCGCAAGGTGATTGATGTGCTGAACGCCATGCCCGAAAGAAACGGCTTTTTCCGTGCCAGCTCATATTGGGCGGGCTTCAATCGTACGACGGTTGAATTTGATGTTATCGACCGCGCCGAAGGCGACTCGAAATGGTCTACAAAAAGCCTTGTAAAGTACGCTGTTTCAAATATTACCTCATATTCCGCCGCACCCATGCAATTCGTCACGGTTTTGGGACTGATTATGCTTGCCATAGCCTGCGGCTTGGGCGTTTGGGCGATTGTCGATGCGGCTGTCGGACGGGTACTGCCGCAAATTCTTTTGCCGACTGTAATTATGCTGTTTATCGGAAGCATGGTCATGATAAGCATAGGAATTGTCGGCTATTACGTCGCGCGCATATATGACGAAATCAAGGCCAGACCGAAATATATTATCTCGTCGTCCTGCCAAAGCAAAAAAATCTATTTGTAATTTTTACACAAGGGGGATCGCTATGCCGAGAAACGTCCTTGCCGACAGATTAAAGGGCTACGCCTGTTTTTTGGTGCTGTTCGGCCATGTTATAATGGGTATGCGCAACGCCGAAATACCGATGCCGAGCTTTTTTCGCGGTTTGGAAAGCTTCATTTGGTCTTTTCATGTGTCGCTGTTTCTGTATCTGAGCGGCGCGGTGTACAAAATTACCGGTGAATGGCAAAGCAAAAAAACGCGCGGCGGATTTATAAAGCATAAACTGATTAACCTTGGCGTGCCGTACGTCGTGTTTTCGGCGGTTTATATAATTATCAACAGCTTCGCAGGTGGGGCAAACACGCGCTCATCACTGTGGGATATTTTGGAAATTTGGAAGACACCGGTTGCGCAATATTGGTTTTTGTACGCGCTTTTTTTTCTGTTTTGCCTCTGGACGGCGCTTTCGGGCTGCCTGAAAAATTGGCAAATCACGCTTTTTACGGTATTGGCGGCGTATTTGGCACCGTTTTTCGGTGTGCAATTCGGCAGCTTCGAGGTTGTCGTATTTTCGGCGCTTGCTTTCGGGCTGGGCACCTGCACGGATATAGAGCAAATTGCCGAAATTCCGACGAAATTTAAGCCGATTGTTATATTTATACATTTGGCTGTTGCGATAATTCTAATCAGAATCGGTATAAACGAATATCCGATTGCCAAAGAAGCCTTGACGGTGCTCGGAATATTGGCAAGCATTGCTTTTGTTTCAATCCTTCAGCAAATAAAATCGGTTGCATACTTCTTGGACTTTGTGAATAAATATTCGTTTCAAATATACCTTTTGCACACGATTTTCACCGCCGGCATCAGAATAATTTTGCTTCACCTTGGCGTAACGCAGTGGTGGATGCACATTTTGGCCGGCTGTGTCTGCGGAACGGCGTTTTCGGTTCTGGCGGCTGTGATATGCAAAAGAGTGAAAATTCTGAACGCCTGCTTTTTTCCGACAAAGGCATTTGGTAAAAAAAATGTGACAAATTGCAAATAAGTGTTGAAATTTTACGGATAATATGCTACAATAGAAAAGGTAATTTTTGAAATCGGAGAGAAAACATGAAAAATGCTGAAAAAATTAAAATTGTTTCCGAAAAGGTTGAATATGAGCTGAACGTCCGAACAATTATGTACGTTTTGATGGACGGCAACCTTGCATACATTCATTGCTCGTCAGGCAAAACACTGGAAACCCGCATAACGCTTGCAAAGCTTGAAAAAATGCTGGGCAATAACTTTATTAAGGTTAAGCGTGGCTGTCTGGTATCGGTTTTCGCAATACATAATATCACCGATACGGTAAATTTGTGCAACGGCGAGGCGCTGGAATACGCTCACCGCAACCGCCAAAATCTGTTGAACGAATTTCAAGCCAAGCAAAAGGCAATTATCAATAGCTTCCATGCGCAGGAAGCACCAAAAACCTATGACGAATATCGCGAATATTACCGCGCTTTCGATTACATGCCTTTTGCTTTCACCGATATAGAAATGGTGTTCGACGAAAAATTCCGCGCGACAGACTGGGTATTCTGTTACGGTAACTATGCGCTTGCGAAGCTTGAAAAGCTGCCGCTCGAGCAAATGATTGGCAAAAAGTTCGGTCAAATATTCCCCAATATGGATGCAAAGTGGCTCAGAACCTACGAGCGCGCGACGCTGTTCGAGGAGATGCTCAACATTGTCGATCACAGCTCCGAAATTCATACAAATCTCGAAATCATTTGCTTCCCGACCTTCAAGGGTCACTGCGGCTGTATTTTGCTGAATGTGGACGAACTCAAATTTTCCCGCCGTACTGACGATACCGAAAAAGCAATTTCGGCATTTATCGGCAAGCTGTTGGGATAAAATCAGCACAAGTGACGCAATTTTTGAATATTTTTTAACCAAACCTCGCGCTTTTTGCGCGGGGTTTTTGATTTGTTACACGAAAATCAAAATGTTTTGTGACGAAATGCAACGATATTCGAAGCTTTTACTGAAATGCGTCACAAACCCACTTTAAAACGCACGAAATATGTTAAAATTGTGAATTTTATCACAAATGCTTGAAATTTTGGAATAAATATGATATACTATATAAAATAATTTGAGCACACGATTTTCGCGGCAAAATCGAAAAAGATTACCTATATATTATATATGTGCATTGAATGAAAAGATATACGGAGGCAAAGATATGAAAAAGAAAAAATGGCTTGCAATATTGCTGTCTGCCACGCTGACGGTTGCGACAATGTGGGCGATACTGCTTACAACCGGAGGAGTGACTGCCGAAAGCGGCGATGTGCCCGTGCTGACTACCGACACTTACGATTTGGACGGCGACGGAACAAAGGACAGCGTGTACGAAATCGCAAACGCTCAACAGCTCGAATGGTTTGCCAATCGAGTTAATAACGGCAACGGCAATACAAACGCGGTTTTGATTGCGGATATTGACCTTACCGGTGTCACGCATAGCCCCATCGGCGTCAATTACAGCGATTTTACCGGTATATTTGACGGCCGCGGCTATACGATAGATAACATGAAGTTTACCACCGCGAAAAACGGCTATAACAATAACCTTACATATGACTATCAAGGCTTATTCGGCGTTGTACGCGGCGGAGCTGTTATACGCAATTTCACCGTAAAGGGCGAAATTGTAATTTCGGCTAACAAGCAAATGTACATCGGCGGCGCTGTCGGCTTGGCGTACGAGGATTCCAAGATTTCAAATGTAATATCCTATGTCAATATAAATGACGGCGGAACTCAGACCGCGGACTTAGACCAGATCGGCGGTGTTGTCGGTCAGCTCGGAAACGAGAATAATCAGAAGCGAAGCGCCGCTTCCATCGAGCACTGTAAATACTACGGCACAATAGGGCTCAAAGAAGCCGATCGCGTGGGCGGTATTGCCGGCCGCGGCTCGTATTACAGCACCATCAAAAGCTGTTCAAACTACGGTACCGTCGGAAGCGGCAAAATCGGCCATATCGCAGGCGTTGCCGGATCGGCATTTGTTGGTACGACGGTTGACGACTGCGGCAACTACGGTGCTGTTACTGCCGCGCATCATGACTGCGTCGGCGGCGTTGTCGGCTACGCAAACGAATATTCCAAAATCACAAATTGTATCAACGCGGCGCCTGTGTCCGCTTCAAAGTCGGGTGAGACGCAGGTTTACCTCGGCGGTATCCTCGGCTATATCAATAACTCTGACTTCGCCTCTCTTACCGGTTGCTTCAATTACGGCAAGATTACCGCTACCGGCGGCTCAAACTACACCGGCGCGATTGTCGGCTGGGTAAGAAGCGGCACGTCGGCTATTACCGGCAACTATTGGTATACCGAATCCTGCTCGAATGCCTACGGCCCGCTCGGTACCAAGCCTGCCGCACCTACAGCGGCGATTGTGCTTAAGGACGATGACTCGTGGACATACAAGTTGAAAGAAGAAAACTGGTATATTTTAAAAGGCAATGTAACAATGGCGAAAGTATGGGATAATAGCGCAAATGCTCACCCCAAGCTGTTCATTGCCGATAATTCCAGCTTGAATATAAAAGAATTCTTTATAGAGGGTTTGGCGAAGCTTACGATTTACGCCGAAAGCGAGCCGGTTCTGAACGACGATTACACTGTAAATACCGCAAAAACCAAAACCGGCGTGCTCAACATCACCGATGGCCGCTTCGGCCATTCGCTTAGCACGATGATCATTAACGGCGGTATCATAAACGCTAACCAAGGCATGGGCAGCGATATCTTCAATCTGACAGTTAACGGTGGTGTGATTACCGCCAACGGCAAAGGCGGAAATGCGGGTATCGGCAGCATGGACTCCACTGAAAATGAAACTGTGATAACAATAAACGGCGGTGTGGTAAGAGCCACCGCCGCATCGGGCGGTTGCGCGTCAGGTATAGGCGACGCTAAGTACCCCAGAACTCAGAACGGCACGGTTACCGTAAACGGCGGCGTGGTTATAGCTCACGGTGCGGCGGAAGCGGCAGGCATCAGCGGTAAAACAATCACGATAAACGGCGGCACCGTCATCGCCTCCAACGACTCGGGCGGCGCGGCTATCGGCGGCGCAAACGGAAAGGCTGCCGGCAATATCACCATCAACGGCGGTACAATCAAAGCAGTTTCGGGCGACGGCACCGGCAACGGTATCGGCGACGGCATGGGCTACAGCGGTTCAACACCGATTAAAATCAACGATTTTTGCAAAATTTCGGCTTATGGCGCCAAGGCATTTTCGGCAACGCCCAATATCGCGATCGGCCCGCATGCACGCGCATGGGGCGGCACGACGCTTGAAAATGTAACGCCTGTCGAGTACGAAAGCCTCGGCGCGGCTTGCACCGGCAATAAAGCCGTTGTTCTCGAACGCTGTTTTTCGCACGAAATGAGAAACGCGGTGTATAAAGACGAAAAAACCCACTTTTCTCCCCAATGCAAGTGGTGCGGCTACGGCTATAAAATCGAAAACCACTCCTACAGCACCACCAACGGCGCTTGCGACTGCGGCGCTTGGCAGGGCTCTTACCTGGAATATAACGAGGCGTCAAAAAGCTTCTCAAAAAAACAGCGCACCGTATATAACCCCATCACGAGCGCAACCACCACCATGGACGAGGGCTGGTATGTGGCTTTCGGCAATGTGACTGTTCCGAGCAGAATATCCGTTAATGGCGATGTTCACATTATTTTGGCGGACAACTCAACACTGAACGCTTCGCGCGGACTTGCGGTTGCCGCAAGCGATAACTACACAATCACGATTTACGCTTGCTCACAGCCGATTTATAAATCGGACGGCACATTGGACGTGGCAAACACCAAAACCGGTAAGCTTTTAGCCGGCGACAGAAGCAACCATAGCAGTGGCACTGCTATTCAAGGAAATGTCGTAATCCATGGCGGAAATATACAAGCTATTGGCGACGGCGCAGGCATCGGCGGTTATTCTAATACGGGCGTTAATGTCACTATCCACGGCGGCCATATCTACGCCATGGGCGGCGATACTTACTTCCCCGGCATAGGCGGTTCGAATGAAGGCAATTTCGGTACTGTTACGATAAACGGCGGTAATGTCACCGCTGTTGCCGGCGGCGGTGCGGCTATCGGCGGCGGCGATGGCTGTAAAGGCGGCGCGGTTGTAATAAACGGCGGTACCATCACAGCCGACGGCAATTCTTACGGCGCGGACGGTATCGGCGGCGAAAATGTAAAAATTACAATAAACGGCTACGACAAAATGACTGTCTCCGGCGGCAAGAATAATGGTATATCACCCTACGGCAAAGCGTTCACCACCGCACCGACCTTTAGCAGCTCGCTCGAGCCGCTGGTTAAGGCCGGCGACTCGCTCGACAATTTGACAAAGGTCGAATACGGCGATCTGGGCACAGCACTTACGACCAACTTTGCCGCAACGTTCGAAAAATGCTCGTCGCACGAACCCGGCAGAGCGGAGTATCTCAACGGCGAAGTCCATAATGTTAACTGCAAATGGTGCAATCATTACGTTTATCCGACAGCGCATAGCTTCTCGGATGACGATGGACTGTGCACCTGCGGCGAGGCTTGGAGCGGCTCGTACCTCGAATATAACCCGACCGACGGCGCATTCGATGTCAAAACCTGCCCCTCGGCTCGCGTCATGAAAAGCGGAAGCAACGACTGGTCGAAAAGTGAATATTACGTTGTTTTTGACGGAATCACCATAGACAGTAAAGTTACCATAAATAAAAGCGTTAAGCTCATCCTTGCCGACGGCGCAAATCTCAAGCTGTCAGCGCTTGAGCTGGGCGAGAGTCAATCGGGCGCTCCGACGACCCTTGATATTTACGCCCGCTCGCACCCTGCTATCGACGATGACGGCAATTTGAAAGCGGCCGAAACCACTACCGGTAAAATCACCGTCGCTACCAATCAAACTTACGGCATTACCATGTCGCACAGCAATGCTCAAATTAACATTCACGGCGGCGTTATCACGGCGGAAAGCGGTATCAGCGGTCGCTCCGACACCACCGGTCAAGCCCTCGGAACGCTGAATATCTACGGCGGTCACACAACGGTAACTCGCCCTATTGCCAAAAGCGTTAGTACAATCGCAACCAACAACACGGCACTGAGCACCGCGACTGTGCAAATTTACGGCGGCGTGCTGGATACAAACTCTTCAAGAAACGTGAGCGGCTTAATAAATAACCAATCAACGGCTGAGAACGATGAAAAAGGCATCATGGGTGGCAATGGCCTCACTACCGGAAATTTGCTTGTTAAAGGCGGCTTTCTCAAAGCTTCGGGTGGTAACGGCGGCGACGGCGGCATTGAAGACAACGGCGCTCCTACAATGCAAAACGCCTGTAACGCCGCCATGGGCGGCGCGGGCATCAGCGCTACCGACATCACAATAAGCGACGGATATGTCATGGCAAAAGGCGGTGACGGCGGTAATGGAGGCAATGGCGCTGCTTCAACCGGGAACGCCTGTAACGGCGCCATGGGCGGCGCGGGCATCAGCGCTACCGACATCACAATAAGCGACGGATATGTCATGGCAAAAGGCGGTGACGGCGGTGACGGCGGTGACGGCGGTGACGGCGGTGACGGCGGTTACGGCGGTTACAGAGTCAACGTCGGTGAAGGCGCCAATGGCGGCATCGGCATCGACGCCGCACGCGTCACTGTGAGCGGTACACAGTATATCTCGGCGTTTGGCGGCGAGGCCGGCAGTGATGGAAAACGCAATCCAGAATTCGGCATGGAAACCGGCGGCAGCGGCATTGGTGAAAGCTCTTCTTCAACCTCCAAAGCGACGAATGGCACGGCGTTTTCAAACGCGCCGACAATTCTGCCGAATTCCTTCCTCTGCGTTTTCTACGGTGCAAATCTCACTGAGCTCACCAAAGCCGAATACGGCAAGCATGCGGAATTCTGCACCGCTAATCGCGCCGTTGTGATCGAAAAATGCCAAACTCACGAGCGCGGCGCGTTGATCTACAAGGACGAAAACACTCACGGCTATTTGTGCAAATGGTGTAATATCCTTTTCGACGAACAGCCGCATTCCTTTAACGCCAACGACAGATGCGTCTGCTCCCACTGGAGCGGCGATTATCTGGATTACAGCTCCGCAAATAAGAAATTTGTCACCAAAACCGCAAGCGACGTTCAATATATCGATACCGCCGCGGCAAGCTGGACAGACGGCTGGTATGTCGCCGACGGCAATGTCACAATCGACGGACGCGCCGTTGTAAGCGGCGAGGTTCACCTGATTTTGGCTGACGGCGCGACGCTGACTGTTACAAACGGCATCGCGTTTGCCGACAGCGACCCCACAGCCATCGGCAAAAACAGCTTGACAATTTACGCTCAGTCACAGCTCACTGCCGACAGCAATACAGGCAAATTGACAATTACATCGGCGCCGACAGGCGCGGCCGGCATAAGCGTTAACGGCGGCACGCTCACCGTCAACGGCGGCACACTCAGCTCCGCCGCGGCAGTCAGTAAGGGCGGCATCAAATTGACCGATTCCACCCTCATCGTCAACGGCGGCAGCGTAACATCCGACCTTGACTGCACAAATTCCCCTGTCGTTATTGCCGGCGGCAGATTTAACGCTTACGGCGGCATAGTCTCCGACGGCACGGTTACCGTCAACGGCGGTTTCCTCACCGCACACGGCGTCAGCGGCGCCAACAGTATCGCCGTAACCGCTAAAAATCTCTTGGTTGCGGGCGGCCACCTCGTTGCATACGGCGCGGACTCCGAAACCGCACCGGCTGTCGCAATCAGCGTTTCCGACAGCTTCGATATGACGGGCGGCGTTGCCACGGCGGTCGGCGGCAAGGGCTCACAGCAGAATGCCTCCGCTATTTCGGGCACAGTTAACCTCGCCTCCAACGTCTCTTGGCGCGTTCAGGCGGGCGACAGCCTAAGCAAGATGTCCAATGTCACTTCACCGCATGCCTCCACCTGGGCTAAAAACGCGGTCAAAATCTACGACGGCAAAACCGACGATATTGTAAGCGTTGAAATCAGCTGGACTTCAATGGAGTTCACCTATTACGATGAGCAGTGGGATCCCGCCACTCACCAAACCGCGGCGGCTCACTGGTCGGCAAAGGGCGGCACCGTTTCGGTCAAAAATAACAGCACCGTTTCGGCTTCGGTAAGCTTTGCCTACAATAAAGCCGACGAGGATTCCGCTGTTAACGGCACCCTCTCCGTCTCTTCTCTCAATCTTGTCCCCTTGGCAAGCGGTACCACCACGCTCACTCTTTCGGGCAAGCCGAGCGCCGCTATGAGTAATATCACTCTCGGCAATATTACGGTTACCATCAAGGTGGAAAAAACTTTCGAGGTCAGAACCGATGCGGAGCTCCGCGCCGCACTGCTTGTAGGCGGCAATATCAAGCTGATGGAAGATATAGATTTAGAAGATGCCGATAAGTATGAAATCAAAAAGGATGTCGTCATCGACTTGAACGGATACGATATTGACGTTATTGAGGCTAGAAGAGGCACCACATTCATGCAAATAGACTCCGGCGTTAATTGCACTGTCAAAAACGGTTATCTTCTGGCAGGTAATCCAAATCTACCGCCTAACATTTTCGTTTATAACTACGGCACCTTCACACTTATCAACATAGAGGATATGTCGGACCAATTCATAATCTATAACTATGGTAAGATTATTGCCAGGGACACTCGCTTATATATAAGCCCCGACATTAACGGCGGCAATGATATGATAAAAGGCTCTGGTGAGTTGGAGTTTTCCGGCAATATCGAGTTATATAGCGGATTTACTTATGAGCCGAATGCAACCTTTCTGCCGGGCTACTACAGCACATGTCATGATTTTAGACAGTGCGTCGACACCGCCAAATACACGGTAATAACGTATACTGAAACGTCATGGTTGTACGTTTGGTACGTGTTTCCGACCGATAAGTTTACGCAGAACGGCTGGACGGAATACGACGGCAAGCGGTATTATTTCGTGGACGGCGAGCCGCTTAGAGACGAAATGCGTGAAATCGACGGATATACCTATGCTTTTAATTCTGATGGCAGCATGGTGATGAATGGTATTTATTACAATTATAACGTAATATATTTCTTCGATTCTAACGGACATAAGACGGCAATCGGCTGGTATACCGACGGCACTGATGTTTATTACTTCGGCGGCGAAAACGGGTGCGCCTTAACAGGCAAGCAAACCATCGACGGTAAAATGTATATCTTCTACGAGTATGGTATAATGTGTCGCGACAGGATCGTCTATCAAAATGGAGAACCATATATGTGCGGCCCCGACGGAGTAGTACTAACCGGCGGCTTGACATGGGTAGTCAATAGTGATAACCGGGTTATTTATTACTATGCCGATGAAAACGGCACGCTTCAAAGGGGCTGGAAGACCATCGATGGCAAAACATACTATTTTAACTTCTCGGCAATGTGCGGCTGGGCAACAATCGACGACCAAGAGTACTATTTCGACATGGACGGCGTTATGAAAACCGGCTGGCAGCAAATTGACGGCAGCTGGTACTACTTCGACGAAACTACCGGCGTTTACGACGCCTCGGCAGTATATCCAAACTAAATTATAAAGGAGAAAAAACATGAACAAGCGAAATATTCCAATCATCATTCTCTGCATTCTCATTTTACTTTGCCTTCTCGTTGCGATTTGGGCGTTGCTGTTCCGCAATCAGACCGTCACACCCATTTCGCCCGACTATCCGCCGCAGGGCACCGACTCCCATCAACAGCCCATCGAGGGCGACAGCGGCGAAAAGATCGAAAGCCCCGAGGGCGGCGGAGCAATCAACGTAACCTACGGCACCGCCGCAACGGCGTCGCTGTCGGCAAAAACCGTGACCTTCTACTATGCTAATCCCAATGCTTCCAACCAAAATGTGGCAATTGCCATCACCGTTGACGGCGTCGTTGTTGCCAAGTCCGACCTTATCGAGCCCGGCAACCAAGTAAACGAGCTGACCCTCGAGGATTACGCGCTGAGCGTGCTGCAGGTCGGCGGCTATAACGCCGAGCTGTCGGTTCGTGCCTACGACCCTGCCAGCGGCGAAAAGGCCATGGTTGACACCCGCGGCGAGCTCACCTTGACTGTGGTGGAGTAATATAAATTCGCAAATTGCAATTTGTAAATGAAATGCTTCGCCGTGACGGAGGGGCGTTGACGCGACTGCCGCCCTCCTCTTGAAGCCTCCCCTGTGTACGCAACTTACGTTGCTAAGGGTTGAGCATATTTCATATGCTTGCCGCAACCGCAAAGCTTCCCATTGAAGCCTCCCCTGTGCACGCAACTTACGTTGCTAAGGGTTGAGCATATTTCATATGC